>JAPLRW010000224.1 GCA_026398935.1 Methylococcales bacterium | reverse complement strand
ATTGATGAGGCTGAATTAATTAAACTGTTTGAAGGTTACGGTTACCAGCCTTATATTGTCGCAGGCAGTGATCCTGAGCTGGTGCATCCGATTATGGCCCGTGTATTGGAACAGTGTTTAGCAGAAATAAAAGCCATTCAGCAGCACGCACGCAACACGCAAGATGATGTACCGCGTCCGCGCTGGCCGATGATTATTTTACGCACACCTAAAGGTTGGACGGGGTCTGCCAGTGTTGATGGTAAAAAAACCGAAGGCTTCTGGCGTTCACATCAAGTACCGTTGTCTAATTTGGCGGAAAATCCTGAGCACGTTGCATTATTAGAGCAGTGGTTAAAAAGCTACCGCCCTGAAGAATTGTTTGATGATAATGGCACACCGTTTCCTGCGTTATTGGAACTGGCGCCGCTTAGCCAACAGCGCATGAGTGATAATCCGCATGCGAACGGCGGGTTATTATTGCGCGATTTAAGATTACCGGATTTTCAGCGCTTTGCGGTTGAGGCAGCGTCACCCGGCGCTACAGATGCGGAAGCAACACGCGTGATGGGGCAGTTTTTACGCGACGTAATGCAGGACAACAAGGATCAACAGAACTTTCGTGTCTTTGGGCCGGATGAAACCTCCTCAAATCGTTGGGATGATCTCTTTGATGTAACCTCCAGAGTTTGGATGGAAAAAATCCTGCCGGAAGATACCAATCTTTCCCAAGATGGTCGGGTAATGGAAATTCTCAGTGAACATACTTGCCAAGGCTGGTTGGAAGGGTATTTACTAACTGGGCGGCATGGTTTCTTTTCGTGTTATGAAGCGTTTATTCATATTGTCGATTCCATGTTTAACCAACATGCCAAATGGCTTAAAACCTGTAATCACATTCCATGGCGTAGACCGGTTGCTTCACTGAATTATTTGTTAACGTCGCATGTTTGGCGTCAAGACCATAACGGTTTATCGCATCAAGATCCGGGGTTTATTGATCATGTGGTCAATAAAAAAGCCGAAGTTATTCGTGTTTATTTACCACCCGATGCGAATACCTTGCTCGTCGTCACGGATCATGTTTTGCGTAGCCGTAATTATGTCAACGTGATTGTTGCCGGTAAACAACCTGCACCGCAATGGTTAACCATGGATGCTGCCGTCAAACATTGTAGCGCAGGGTTGGGTGTTTGGGCCTGGGCCAGTAATGATTATGGCTCTGAACCAGATGTTGTTATGGCGTGTGCGGGCGATGTTCCTACATTGGAAACGATGGCTGCGGTGGATTTATTACGTCATGAAATCCCAGATTTAAAAATTCGGGTGATCAATGTGGTTAACCTTATGAAATTACAACCACAAAGTGAGCATCCTAACGGCTTGTCTGACCGTGATTTCGATGAACTGTTTACCAGCGATAAG
Organism: Methylococcales bacterium; assembly: GCA_026398935.1. Lineage (GTDB taxonomy): Bacteria > Pseudomonadota > Gammaproteobacteria > Methylococcales > Methylomonadaceae > SXIZ01. Next base: position 25,788 of record JAPLRW010000224.1, on the reverse strand, counting down.
CCTATCGTATTTGCCTATCATGGTTATCCTTGGTTGATTCATCGCTTAACCTATCGCCGGGCTAACCATGCTAATTTGCATGTCCGTGGGTATAAAGAAGAAGGTACGACTTCAACACCGTTCGATATGGTGGTGATGAATGATCTGGATCGTTTTCATTTGGCCATTGATGTGATTGATCGTGTGCCGCGTTTAAAAGATCGGGCGGTTTATATCAAACAAATGCTACACAACAAGCTGATTGATCATAAACAGTATATTCAAAAATACGGTGAAGATATGCCAGAGATTCAGAACTGGCGCTGGTCGCACTAGGATAAACAATAACGCGCGAGGATTTTGGTTCTTGCGCGTTACCCCTCAAGTGGCTCGATAAACGCACGACTCCCGTATCTACCGCTTATTCATATCAGGTACGCTATCGCGCTATGCGACTCATCTTACTGCCTGCGGTCATGCTGTCATTCAGACGCCTGATTTAAAAAGCAGCTAATTAACCCAAACACACACTCTATGCCCATGCCTAAACACGAAATCGTTGCTGATGTTACAACGCCAATCATTGCTGAACCTGTCTTACCGTCATTCGATCTTAACGCACCGGAATGGTATCTTAACCGTGAATTAACTTGGCTGGCGTTTAACCAGCGGGTTTTATGGGAGGCTGAAGATGAGCGTACGCCGTTATTAGAGCGGGTTAAGTTTATTGCTATTGTCAGTGCCAATATGGATGAGTTTTTTATGAAACGCATTGGTGGGCTTAAGCAACAATTAGGTGCGGGTATCAGTGAATTAACGGTTGATGGTCGAAATCCGCAACAACAAATTACCGAGTGCTATGCGCTGGTGCGCGAAATTGAAGCGAAAAAACAAATCCTGTTTAATGACATTCATGTATTACTTCAACAGCAGGCGATTCGCATTGTGGCATTTGGCGCATTGAGCGACAGTCAACAGCACTTAATGCGGGAACACTATATTAAAAATATTTTTCCATTGGTAACGCCACAAGCCATTGATCCTGCACACCCGTTTCCCTTTATATCTAATCTGTCTTTAAACTTACTGGCGGGTGTCAGTATGAATGATACGGATGAGCTGACCTTAGTCCGTATTAAAGTGCCTGTCAGTCCTAGCGTATCGCGTTTTATTCAAGTGGGCAGTGAGCAGCTGTATCTTCCGTTGGGTGATTTAATCGCTAATAATTTAGACTTGCTTTTTCCGGGCATGAAAATCGCTTTTTGTGAGTTGTTTAGAGTTACGCGTAATGCCGTAAACGAACATGATGAAGATCAAGCGGATGATTTGCTGCAAATGATTGAATCAGAATTACGCGAACGAAAATTTGCCTCTGTTGTGCGCTTGGAAGTGTCCGCGAGTATGGGCACATTGCAGCGTGGCATGTTAGCGGCAGAGCTGGGCTTGAATGAAGCGCAGGATGTCTTTTTGGTTGAGCAGCACATGGCCATGAGTGATTTATTTCAGCTAGCGGCTATTAATCGCCCCGACTTACAGTATCCGCCACACCATCCTTGCGACCATCCCAAGCTGGTTAATGCGACGAATATTTTTCATACCATACGGGAGCAAGGCTCCATTCTTTTACAGCATCCCTATGAGTCTTTTGTGACCACGGTGGAGCGGTTTGTTAAAGAAGCCAGTCGTGATCCGAATGTACTGGCGATTAAGATGACCTTGTATCGAACCTCAGCGGGCACTAAAATCGTGCAATATCTGATAGATGCTGCCTTAAACGGTAAGCAGGTCACTGTGGTTGTGGAGCTGAAAGCCCGCTTTGATGAATCTGCTAATATTAAGTGGGCGCACCGCATGGAAAAAGCCGGTATTCATGTGACCTACGGTGTCGTAGGCTTGAAAACGCACAGTAAAGTGGTGTATGTCGTAAGGCAGGATTATAACGGCTTACGCCGGTATGCACATATCGGTACGGGAAATTACCATGCTGGAACCGCCAGAATGTATACCGATTTAGGCTTACTGACCTGTGATGAGAAAATTGGTGAAGATTTAACCGAGTTATTTAACTACCTTACGACGGGACTTGTGCCTAAACGGCATTATCAAAACCTTTTACCCGCGCCTAAAGTCTTAAAAAGCAGTTTAATCAAAAAAATTGAGCGGGAAATCAGTAAACATGACGCAAAATCTCCGGGGTTAATTCAATTCAAAATGAATGCGCTGGAAGATGCAGATATTACTGCTGCACTTTATCGCGCTGCGCAGGCCGGTGTAAAAATTGATCTGATCATTCGTGATACCTGCCGCCTGCGTCCCGGTGTTCCGGGTTTATCGGATAGTGTGCGGGTTATCAGTATTGTTGGCCGCTTTTTAGAACATGCGCGTATTTTTTACTTTCAAAATGGCGGTAAAGAAGAATATTTTATAGGTTCGGCGGATTGTATGACGCGGAATCTGGAAAGCCGCGTAGAAGTGGTGACGCCGGTAGAAAAACCAGAATTACAAGCGGGTTTACGGCAAATACTGGATGTACAGCTCAGCAACCAGCGCAGTGTCTGGGAAATGCAGGCGGATGGACAGTATCGCCAATTGCGGCCTACGTCCCCACAGAATCTAACAGGGGTGCAAGAAACCTTGATTGATTTAGCCAATAAGCGTTTAAAAGACGCGCAATCCGGGAAAAAAAATAAACCAACTAAAAAAAAAGCTGCTCAGTAGTCAGTAAAATTCTGGATAATGACATCATCATAAATGCTACATTCAGTTCATGATTATTAGTTAGGTTAAGTGACCACTTCGCGATAAAGGATACCCTCATGCCGACGAAACAATTTATTACTAGTCAACCAAAATCATCTATTACCGAGCTGCTTGAGCAGGGACTGGGTAAAGAAGATTTCATCTATGATTTTAAACAATATTACATTCATTTACTGGGCAGGGATGAGCGCTGTCGCTCGCCTTTTTACGCGGGTGAAGCATTATCATTAGCCATTCGTGACCGATTAATGGAACGTTGGAAAGTGACCCATCACCGTTATAAAGTTAAAGACTGTAGACGGGCTTTTTACTTATCAATGGAGTTCTTGATGGGGAGAGCGTTAAGTAATGCCATGCTTAATCTTGGCGTTACCGATGTGGTTACACAAGCGATGTATGAACTGGGTATTGAAATTGAAGAACTCATTGAGAGTGAGCCGGATGCCGGATTAGGTAATGGGGGGTTAGGACGATTGGCCGCTTGTTTTATCGACAGTTGCGCGACCTTGCAATTACCGGTTATCGGTTACGGCTTGCGTTATGAATATGGCATGTTTACGCAAACCATTGTAAACGGTGAGCAGGTTGAAAAGCCTGATCATTGGTTACGCCATGGCAATGTATGGGAAATTGAGCGTCTGGAATATTCCATTCCCATTAAGTTTGGCGGCTTTACGCAACAGCGCATCGACAGCGAAGGTAATACACGGGTTAGTTGGTTAGGAACCAGTGACGTGTTGGCCGTTCCTTTTGATACACCGATTCCGGGCTATCAGAACAGTACGGTTAATTCATTGCGTCTTTGGAAAGCTGTCGCAACAGAAGAGTTTAATTTAGAAGAGTTTAATGCCGGTGATTATGCAGAATCTGTAACAGCTAAAATTATGGCTGAAAAAATCACCATGGTGCTGTACCCCAATGATGCCAATGTTAATGGTAAAGAACTGCGTTTACGGCAGCAGTATTTTCTGGCATCAGCCAGTTTACAGGATGTTCTTTCACATTGGATTGGTTTGCACGGCGATGATTTTACGCATTTTGCCGAAAAAAGTTGTTTTCAATTAAACGATACGCATCCGAGTATTGCCATCGCCGAGTTGATGCGTTTACTCGTTGATAGGCATAACTTAAGTTGGGATGCCGCTTGGACGATCACGCGCACCACCATGGCGTATACCAACCATACCTTATTACCGGAAGCATTGGAAAAATGGTCGGTTAAATTGTTGCAACGGCTATTACCGCGGCTCATGGAGATTATTTTTGAGATCAATGCCCGTTTTATGGGAGAGGTCTCCCTGCATTGGCCCGGCGATAATGAACGCTTGCGTCGCATGTCCATCATAGAAGAAGGTAATGAACAGCAGGTGAGAATGGCTTACCTAGCCATTGTGGGGAGTTTTTCGGTCAATGGCGTTGCTGAGCTGCATTCCAAATTATTACAACAAGGGTTATTCAGTGATTTTTATGCGTTATGGCCGCACAAATTTAACAATAAAACCAATGGCGTTACGCCGCGTCGCTGGCTGGCCGAGTGTAACCCACCGTTGGCCGCTTTAATTACCGAAACCATTGGCGATGCGTGGATCACCGATCTTTCACAGCTAAAAAATTTAGCGCCTTATGCTGACGATGCCGCCTTCCGGCAGCGCTGGCGTGACATTAAACAAGTGGCAAAACAACGCTTGGTTGACTATAAAAGACAACACGATAATTTGCATTTTAGTGTCGATGCTTTATTTGATATACAGGTTAAACGTATTCATGAATACAAACGGCAGATACTCAATGTCATGCATGTTATTCATCTGTATAACCGCATCAAACAAGGCGATACCGCCAACTGGGTATCACGGTGTGTTCTGATTGGCGGTAAAGCGGCTCCCGGCTACCGTTTGGCGAAAAAGACCATTAAATTGATTAATAATGTTGCCCAAGTCATCAATAATGATCCTGATGTCGGTGATAAATTAGTGCTATTATTTCTGCCGGATTACCGTGTATCGGCAATGGAAAAAATCTGTCCTGGCGCGGATTTGTCGGAGCAAATCTCTACCGCGGGTAAAGAAGCCTCCGGCACGGGTAACATGAAATTAATGATGAACGGCGCGGTGACTATTGGCACGTTAGATGGTGCCAATGTTGAAATTCGTGAAGAAGTCGGTGATGAAAACTTCTTTCTGTTTGGACTGACTGAAACGGAAATTGAAGAGCGCAGACCACATTATGATCCACTGTCGATGATCAGTCAGGATAAAGACTTGCAACAAGTGATGCATTTATTGGAATCAGGACACTTTAACCAGTTTGAACCCGGCATCTTTGATGAGTTGATTGGGTCGGTTAAAAATCCACAAGATCCGTGGATGACCATCGCTGATTTCCGCAGCTATATCGATGCACAACAGCGGGTTGAAGACGCTTATCGCGATAAAGAGCACTGGACGAAAATGAGCATTTTAAATTGTGCGAATAGCGGCCGTTTTTCAACCGACAGAACTATCGCCGAGTATAACCGGGATATTTGGAAACTAACGCCGCAGCGGATATAAGCCCCGCTATTCACTAATGCCGTGACAGATAACATCTCCCCTTAAAGGGATGTTATCTGTTGTGTTTGTAATGTGAGTGGGCAGGTTTTTTTTGTCCACCCGCTTAGCGTTTTTGATTTATGTGTAACAATTTAAAGAGTAGGTGAACGGTGATAAATTATGAAATAATGCAGGGGAAAAAAATAGGTAATTTTTAACGGTAGATGCTAAGTAACTTAGCATCTACCGTGAGTTCTAAACTCTGAAAAATTAAGGAAACACTTATGAATACAAATCCACGCAACTCAGCCAAACAGCCACGTGTATTCCTAGCTGGATTACTGCTACTCACCAGTCAACAAGTTTTTTCACTAGACGCAGGTGTTACGGATTGCGACACCTTAGCCGCTAATCCGTATGATACTAACAAGCTAAGCGTAGGCGTCAAAAATAACCAAATCGATACCACACTGGCTGTCCCGGCCTGTCAAACAGCCGTTAGCAATAACCCCAGCAGCGCCCGCTTGCAATACCAATATGGTCGAGCCCTTGATGCCAAGGGCGACTTCGTCTTAGCATTTACTTGGTACAGTAAAGCGGCCGAGCAAAATTACGCACCGGCACAAGATGGCCTTGGCATCTTGTATTACTACGGAGACGGCACTGAAAAAAACTGGGTTAAATCCTTTGAGTGGGCATTAAAAGCGGCCAATCAAAACTATGCGCCCGGACAGAGAAATGTAGGCTTATCGTATAGAGACGGCGAAGGGGTAGACAAAAATCTTGAGAAAGCCTTTGAATGGTTTTTAAAAGCTGCCAATCAAAACTTCGCTGATGCGCAAGTGGATGTCGGATTGGCCTATCAAGAGGGGGAAGGTGTTGCTAAAAACCCCAATAAAGCCTTCGAATATTATCTTAACGCCGCCAATCAAAATGACGACTATGGGCAATATAATGTTGGTAACGCTTACTATAACGGCATTGGTGTATCGAAAGATGATGCCAAAGCCTTTGACTCGTATCTAAAATCTGCCAACCAAAATAATTCTTTAGGGCAAAATAGCGTAGGGTTTATGTATGAATACGGTTATGGGGTTACGCAGAATTATGCGAAAGCTTTCGAATGGTATCTTAAGGCCGCAAATCAAAACAACGTAGTCGCGCAAGATAACCTAGGTTTACTGTACCAAAATGGACAAGGGGTTACAAAAGACTTAAACAAAGCCTTTGAATGGTATCAAAAAGCCGCAACAGGTGGTGATCCCTTAGGTTTCCTACATGTAGGTGCGGTATACCATAATGGCCTTATTGGTTCTAAAAATGAAGCAAAAGCCCTAGAAAACTGGCGTAAAGCCAGTGATTTGGGTCTGGTACAGGCCAGTGTCGAGTTAATTTTTTCTTGGGCTGAAGTGTTTTATCCTAGCGCTTTCTCTGGCTTTGCTCAAGCTTTACCTCCCGTCTTACCTGCACCGTATGACACCTTGCAATACCGCCATTACACGGCCAATGGTAATAATATTTATGTGGCTTATAACCCTGATAATCAACATATATTATATTTGGGACCCGTGAGCGGTAATACTATCTTAGATCTTGGTGTTATTGCGCCTTTCTTGCAACAAGCCTTGGCGTATGAAAAAACAATCAATCCTTAAGCTAAATCACTGATATTACCTAGGCAGTCAGTTCGGTGGGCAGGTTTTTTTGCCCACCTCGCCTATCGCCGAGTATAACTGGGATATTTGGAAACTAACGCCTCAGCGGATATAAGCCCCGCGATTAACTAACGTCTCGATAGATAACGTCCCTTTAAGGGGTGTTACCTATGTAAATTTAATGACAGTGTTTTATAGCGTATTCAATGGTAATTATTAAAGCACGTCCGCAAACCCCTGACGCGTCCGTTGAAATACGACGAAGCCTAGCCAGGCAACCAGTAAGCTAATAACCATGGATAATCCCAATCCATTCCAGTTGGGTAATTTGCCCCACATTAAAACATCCCGCGCCTGTTCGATAATGAAGGTTAATGGATTTAAGTACATGGCGGTTTTGAAGTTTTCAGGCAAGCGATCCGCTGAGTAAAAAACCGGGGATAAAAACATTAATATCGTCGTAAAAACGCCAGTCATTTGCCCAATATCGCGCAGGTAAACCCCTAATGCAGCTAAAACCCACGCGAGTCCCATGGTGAAAAAAACCAAGGGCAGTAATATTAGCGGGATAAAGATAACTGTCCATTGCATGGCTTGATTGGCGATGAGGTAAAACAAGGCCCAAACGCCCAGGCTGATTAAGCTGTGAAACAGCGTGGCGGCCATGGCTACCCACGGTAAAATTTCTAACGGAAACACGACTTTTTTAACGTAGCTGACATGGCTCAGAATAATACTGGGCGCGCGACCTACACATTCAGCAAGTAAGCCATGTGTAATCATGCCGATAAACAGCGCTAAGGCAAATTCTGTTTGGCTGTCTGATTGGGTGTTCCAGCGCGAGCTAAAGACCACGCTAAACACGAAGGTGTAAACGGCTAGCATAATGAGGGGGTTAAAAAATGACCATGTTAATCCCAGCACGGAACCGCGATAGCGCCCAATAACGTCGCGTTTGGCCATTTGATAAATGAGCTGATGATTTTTAGCAATACTGCGCACCATTTCAAGCGGGCTGGTGGAAAATTTTTGATGAGGATTCACTTAGGATTACCTTTTGTTAGAGTTAGAGCCTTGTGTAAGGGCTTTAGTCGGGACATTACGTAGGGCCGCACCCAGATAAAGGGTAGACACATAGGTCTGCCCCTACAATTGGTGCATGGAATGCACCCTACATGACGGCGTTACTCACCCACTTGTAACACAATGGTGTATTCACGATCACCGCTTAGCGTTTCCAATACCGTGTGACCATTAATGCGACACCAGGTAGGAATGTCTTGCATAATGCCAGGATCAGTACCTACCACGGTCAGTTGATCACCTGCGTGCAATTGTTTGACTTTATCTTGCGTACGAATAACGGGTAAAGGGCATAGCAAGCGTCGTGTATCGAGTGAATGCTGGATCATATTAGCCATGTTGGTGGAATATCCGCTGCTGCCAGAGGTTTAACCTGTAGAATTTCTTGCGTTCCATCGGGAAGGGTGACGCTAACAGAGACTTGTTCCGCGTCGCGGCCTTGTCCATAACGGGCGACAATTTGTGCTGCTAAATATAAATCCTCGGCATCGGGAGAGCCGTCCAGCAAGGTCAGCGGGCCGCCGTGACTGGTGCAATCCAGCGTAATAAACATTTTTTTATAGCCTTCCATAAAGCGGCCTTCACCGTCTTCACGCGCGACAATCATTTTAAAGTTGGCTTTGGGGCGAATATGCCGACCTACTTTTAAGAGCATGACATCGTCGAGTTCATAGTCTTTCGTGCCGCGTGATTGCCATAAATCCACCAGTTTTTTGGAATAGCTTTCATCGGTTAAAAAACAGCAACCGCCTGCGGGTTGTGCGTATTCGTCAAAGCCAAATTGTGCGGCTAACTCAATCTGTGGTTTACGTGAACGCCCGGTAAAATCATGTAGAGCTTCTCTATCCACCCAGCCTTCGCGTTCAGGCAGGGTAGGGGGTAGGTATTTGGCGCACAGCGGGCGTAGCAATAATTCGTCGGCACCGGATTGTTGCGAAATAATCGGCATGGTGGCTTTTCGTTGTGACATGGGACGTTGACCTATCACTTCACCGGTGATGATAAAGTCAAATGCATTTTCTTCCATCCATTGTTTGGCTTTGGTTACCATAAAGACTTTGCAGTCCAGACAAGGATTCATGTTCGCGCCATAGCCATATTTTGGATTAATGAGTACATTTTTATACTCTTCAATCACATCAACGATATGCAATTTAATGCCTAATTGTTCTGCAACCCATAAGGAATTGTTGCGTTTCTGTTTCTCTTGGTCTCTTTTTTTGATGGCGTGGGTGTGACCCTCAACACAGAATCCTGTATAAAAATTAATACCCTCTACGTGTACGCCCTGATCCATGATTACTTTTGCGGCGAGCATGGAATCTAAGCCACCGGAAATTAAGGCGACTGCTTTTCTTTGAATGGTCATTACCGTTAAAACACTTAACTAAAACCAATATTATACCTGTTTCATGGTTATTTTCGCCGCAACTTCTATACTTGTGCCATAGCGGACTCTGTAGAAACGCGAAACAGTGCTTTTCTAACGCCTCACATGACAACCTTCAGAAAATACAGGATAAACAAATGGAAAGAGATGAAGCAATGTCTTTCATGACAAAGTTGCTGAAACTGATGTTACAGCAAGACGGCTCTGATTTATTTATCACCGCAGGGTCTCCACCTGCGATAAAGATAAAAGGCAAAATGACCCTGGTCACGAAACAAGCATTATCCTCGAATGATGCCAGAGCGATCACGCAATGCATTATGAATGACCGGCAATTAAAAGAATTTGAAGCCACGCAAGAATGTAACTTTGCTATTGCACCTGCCGGATTGGGGCGTTTTAGGGTTAATGCTTATATTCAGCAGGGATCGCAAGGCTTGGTGGTGCGGGTGATTGCGGCAGAAATTCCTAATTTTGATAAATTAGGGCTGCCCAATATTTTAAAAGACATCATCATGGCTAAAAATGGTTTAATCGTGATGGTGGGGGGGACGGGATCGGGTAAATCAACCTCTATGGCGGCGATGATTGATTACCGTAATGAAAATAGTTTTGGGCATATCATTACCATTGAAGACCCTATTGAATATGTGCATGTGCATAAAAACTGTCTGGTTATGCAGCGTGAAGTCGGTGTGGACACTAAAAGCTGGGAAGCGGCGTTGCACAACACCTTACGCCAAGCGCCGGATGTCATTCTATTGGGTGAAATACGCAGCCCAGAGATTATGAATTTCGGGCTTGAATTTGCCCAAACCGGTCATTTAGCCATGGCGACCCTACATGCCAATAATGCTAATCAGGCAATTGACCGTATTTTAGGCTTCTTTTCGACGGAAACCCAAGTCAAATTAATGCAGGATATTTCCATCAATCTACGCGCGATTGTGTCGCAGCGTTTGGTTAAAACGGTGGATGGTGGACGTTGTGCGGCCATAGAGGTGCTATTAAATACGCCGTTAATTCAGGATTTAATCGCTAAAGGCGATATGGTTGGCATCAAGCCGATCATGAAAAAATCCCGTGAACTGGGTATGCAAACCTTTGATCAAGCACTGTTTGATCTGTATGAAGCAGGCAAAATAAGCTACGAGGAAGCGATTCGAAATGCAGACTCTGCCAATGAGTTGCGTCTGCAAATTAAACTCGCAGACAGTGGTAATGGTGGGCAAGGCCTCGCACTTGAAGCAACGGAAGAAGAATAAACACTCGCTGCCTTTTATTAATACATCAATTATTGTCACCATGGATTTAACACCGTATTTAAACGTCATGCTGGAAAACAACGCTGAAAGCCTATCGTTAAAGGTAGGCGCTTTAGCCAGTTTGTGTATCGCAGGCGAACATAAGCCTGTGGGTAAAACCGAATTAAATGCGGTTGCAACCAAAGAGTGTGCTTTTTTCTTCCTCAACGATACGGAAAAGAAGCAGTTGCTGTTGGATAAAAAGATTACCGTTAAGCATTCGACCTTAGAACAACAAGCCTTTACCGTGCATATTGCGGTAGAAAGTAATGGCTTGTCTTTATTGATTATCCCGGATCAAGCAGTACCTAAGGTAGACGCCGAACCAGAGAGCGCCGTAATTCAAGTGTTAGGGGCTTTGCCCGGTGGCGATTTTTCTATATTGCCCTATTTAGCCGCAATGATTGGCTTAGGTGCTTCCGATCTTTTTTTAACCGTAGATGCACCGGTTAAAGCCAAAATATCCGGTCACGCGGTGGCTCTGGATACTTTTCTGCTCACGCCGGAACTCACGCAAGCGGGTGCATTTAACATCATGACGCAAGCGCAGATTGATGAGTTTCAGGCCACTAAAGATTTGGATTTTGCCATTGCCATGCCCGACGGCAGTGCGCGTTTTCGGGCCAATGTGTTTTACCAGCGTAAAACCGTGGGCTTAGTGATGCGGCTTATTCCGTCGGTTATTCCTACTGCCGAAGCGCTGGGACTGCCTGATATTTTGCTAGAACAGATTATGGCAAAACGTGGCTTGCTGTTAATGGTGGGCGGCACAGGCTCTGGAAAATCCACTACGCTAGCGGCGATGATTAATCACCGGAATGCGAATTCGGCGGGACATATTTTAACCATTGAAGACCCCGTTGAATTTTCGCACCCCAATTTAAAATCCATCATGAATCAACGTGAGGTTGGGGTGGATACATCATCTTATGCACGAGCGTTAAAAGCGTGTTTACGGGAAGCGCCGGATGTCATTTTGATTGGTGAAATCCGTGACAGAGAAACCATGGAGGCGGCTTTGGAGCTGGCGAATACTGGGCATTTGTGTATTTCTACGCTACATGCTAATAATGCCAATCAAGCTATGGAGCGGATTATTAACATGTTTCCGCACGTTCAGCATAAACAGTTATTTATGGATTTAGCCACTAATTTACGCGGGGTAATTTCGCAACGCTTGATTCCTGATGTACAAGGTAAGCGCTGTGCCGCTATCGAAATTATGATTAATACGCCGCACATTGCCAGCTTAATTGCCAAAGGGGAATTAAATGAAATTAAGAGCGCTATGACCTCTAGCGGCAGTAAGGGCATGAAAATATTTGATGACGCGCTGTATGAATTGTATAAAGCCGGGCGCATCAGTTTGGAAGAAGCCTTAAAAAATGCCGATTCACGCAATGATTTAGAAGCTAAGGTTAATTTTGGTTAAGTGTAATGAGGATGTGCAGTGCCGCTTTGCTGGTGATTGCGCCGCTATTCTTGGCTAACGACTATTTTGAAAAATAACACCCCCATTTATTACGGAGTAAAACAATGACTACCTTTGATATTTTCATAAAAGGTATTAATCCTAATCGCCTCGATGAAGCGGATGATATTAAAGCCCTCGCCCGTGAATACCTTCAGCTGGATGAAAAACAGTTTGATACGCTACTGAATTCTTCCGGTGCTAATTGCTTTCGCCGTGGGGTTTCTGAGGCAGACGCAAAAGACTATCAGAGTAATCTGTCGAAAATAGGTGTGGTGTGTATTTACAAACCGGGCGCTGAATTAAGCAGCTTGTCCTTGGTCGCCATTGAAAATGAATTTTCGGCAGACGGGTTGTTTACCTGTCCCAATTGCAGCCATGAAGAAACGCTGGAAGGAGATCAAGCACCTCCTGAAAAATGTAAAAAGTGTGGCATTACCATTGAAAAATTTCGCGAGATGCAGAAATTAAAAGCGGAGAAAGATGAGATAAAAAGCACCTTATTGCGTGCGCAACAATCCAAAAATTTCTTCGCCAATAAACAACGTCAAGAAGAAATAGAGGAAAAACGCCAGGAAGCACTAAAAAAAGAAGTGTTGGCAGAAATACAAGGTGGGCGTAATAAAAAACCGAGCCAGATAATGACGATTGCCGCTAGTGCTGCGGCGCTGATTGTCGTGGGTGGCTTGGCTTATGCCATTAGCTCGGCTATTCCCAGTAGCTCGGAGGTTAAGCCAGTAGCCGCCAGCGCTGATACCGGAGTAAAAGCAGCCGCGGATAAGGGTGCAAGCACGACGGCAAGTACTACGGCAAGCGCTGCAACCGGAGGTAGTGGTGCCAGTAGCAGTCAGCCAAAACCACCGATCAGTGCGCAACAATCCATGAAAGATGGCCATGATAAAGCCAATAAAGTCCTGAATGCGGTTGGTTTGGATGCGGATGCGATGGCGGAAAAGGCGGACAGTCATGGCAGTGTACAAGCGGTTCCCGATGATGTTATGTCGGGTGCATCCGACGGCGGCGCTGTAGCGAATACGAATGGTACTGGTACTACTGGTACACCCGCCACGAGCGGAACTCAAACTGCACCTGTGGCGTTAGGCGATGCGCCGGGCAACTTTTCACCGGACGCCGCTGTTCATCCGTCCGAGCAATCCAGTGGCTCTACGCCACTGGCGTTAAGGCAAGGTGAAAATAATGCCGAGTGGGATTTGTTTTTAAGTAAAGGCGTTACCGCGTTAGTTGCAAAAAATATTTTAACGGATGCGGTTCGAGTAAGCGGTCAGATTGTTGGCAATGAAGACTATGTTAATGCCATGGGTGTGGTGTTGGCTGCAGCTCAAAAGACGGGTCAGACGCAGTTAGTGACGCATATTCTTTCGGCAATAGAAAACCGAATTGGTGAACTGTCCGTTGACGAGCAAGCGCAGTATTTTGCACAAGCCGGGCGGTATCAAGCAAAAATAACCCAATCAAATGCGTTGCTTGAACGAGCAGACAAAATCTTTACTACCTTGACTGATCCTGAAAGCCAATTAAAGGCGTCTTTAAACATTGCGGTTAATTATGTTAAAGCGGGTAATACGGGGGGCGCTAACCGGTATTTAAAACAAACCAGTGCGCTTTTAAGTAACGTTAACGCAACGGATCTCCAGGTGAGCTCGCGTGCCGCAATAGCAAGGGCGTACAACGATATTGGCAATCAAAATACGGCAACGAAATGGCTGACCAGTACCGACAAATTTACCGCTACACTCACAGGAAAGGCGCGTCAAGAACTGGTTGATAGTTATGCGTATACTGATCAATTACCCACGGCGATTAGTTTAATCAAACAAGACGCCTCGCCGAGCAAGCAAAGTGAGCTTTTATTGAGCGCCATTAACGTCTCGCTTAAAGCCAATTTAACCCAAAATGCTTTAACACTGAGTAAAGAAATTCAAGACCCGTTTTCTAAGGTTCTGGCATATGACCAAATAGCCAGCTATGCGTTACCGTCCAATGATAGTTTAGCGTTAGCCGAGCAAAGTTTAATGGACATAAAAAATCCAGCCGAGCAAGCCATTGCCAGCAGTTTATTAGCGCGGCATTATGTACGGCTATCGAATACAAAAAAAGCCGATGCGTTATCGCAATTAGCCGCTCAGCAGCTAGCGACAGTTTCTCTCGTCTCAAAGGATTCCGTCATTGCGGTGATAACAAAAAATCTTGCGCGCTCCTTACAAATTGAACAGGCCAAGCAACAGTTGGCCAGTATTCAGTCGCCCGCCATCAAAGAGACACTTTACGCGGACATCACTAAAATAGCGGATATTGCGGGGATGCTAAAGTAACAGCAAAGCAACGCGTCGGGTTATGTTGTCATAATTCGATGGTAAATATTCAGTCCCTCTCTTTAAATAAAGAGGGGAGACTGAATAACAACACTCGACGTTACTTTATACCTACCGCCGCTTCAATTAACGCCACGGCATTCACGACGCCCTGTGTGGGTGACACGGTAAGTGCGGCTTGTTGCGCATTTTTTGTCATATCAGCCGAGCTTAAAACCGTTAGCAATCGCTCGGCGAGTGTTTCTGGCGTGGCATTTTTTGCGTACAGTGGCGCTGGCGCAAGCCCTGCAATGTTTAACTGACAACCCCAAAAAAATTGCTCATCCATAAACGGCACGACAATGGAAGGACAGCCACTCAGTGTGGCAGAATGTGACGTACCTGCACCACCATGATGCACTACCGCCGCGCATTGCCGGAAAACAGGTTGATGCGGGTGGCGACCGATGAAAAATACCTGATCTTGTTGCGTGTCGGCGGGATAGTTAAGCGAACTGGTTTGAATAATGGCGCGACAACCAGCGATCCGCGCGGCATTAATGAATAAATCCATACTCCATTCCGGCACGGCTTGCTGTAAGCTGCCAAAGGTCATGTACACGGGCTTATCGCCATTCGCTAAAAAAGCCTGTAAAGCAGGCGACGCTTGCCAAGGTTCTGCCTCCGTTGATAAATTTAAAAAGCCACTGATTTGATGCAGGGGTTGCCATTCCTGTTTATACGGAGCAAGAAAAGGATCGACCGCCACTAAATTAAGCAAATCGGAGGTAATTAAGCCCGCAAACACATGCTTAACTGCGGGCATACCTTCCGCTAACCATAAACGACTCAGGCGTTTTTTTAGCGCCCAATCAAAACTCAAGTCCAGTATTGTCCATTGCCAGCCGTTGAGAAAGCGGCCTAAATCGGGAAATTTGAATGGTGGATGTTGCCGTGTTGGAATCGCACCGTGGCAATAGGTCACGCTAATGTGCGGTTTTTGCTGTTTTTTAGCGGCCAGTTTTAACGGGTAAAGGAAATGATGCCCGATGACGACATCATGTTCGGCAACCAGCTTTTGTGCCGCCTGATATATTTCCTGTTCATAAGGGAAAAAACAATTGTCCAATAATTCAATCAGCCATTGCAGGGTATTGATTTGAAACGTGCGTTGCGCAAAGGCTTGCATATCAAAGTCAATTTTTGCTGGAATTTGTTGGTAGGCGATGTTTAATGTTTGGCAGGTCTCGCTGTAATCGCGATTATCAATACTACTGACAAACAGCGTTACGGAATGCCCCGCTTTTTGCAAGCCATCGGCGAGGGCAATCATGGGTCTGACATCACCATTTGAACCCCACGTTTGCAGGCCTATTTTTAACGGGTGTGATAACGCTTGAGACATAACTACATTAGCTCCTGAAATTCTTATTGCGTGTGAATATGTACCGCTAACCAAATGTTTTCGTTAGTCGGGTGTGCGCTGCTGACACGGTGACGGGTGTGCGCTGGAATTAACCCATAATCGCCCGGCATTAAGTGACAGCACTCACCGTTTTCAAATAATAAGGTAGCACTTCCTTGTAATAAAATCACCCATTCATCTATCCCTCCTTGTTCCGGCATAACGTATTGGGTTTGTAGTGGTGCGGCAATTTACCACACTCTTTTTAATGAATAGTGTGCTATAGTCAATTTGCTTGGTTTTCTTTGTTGATTTTTTATTTCATGCAAAATAGCTAAGTATCAGAGGTTTATCTTTGGAATAATCGAATAATCGAATAATCCTGTTCCTTCCTGTTCCTTCCTGTTCCTTAATTTTATAAAGGAAATATCATGTTAGAAAAAAGTAGGTTAACGTACATATTACGAAGCATTTTAGCCATAGGCGTATGTGCTGCTGGGGGCGTTGTATCTGTGCATGCTCAAGAGTATGTTGGTGCAGTTAACGATCCGAACCTTTTTCTAAACCCACCTGTTGCTGGAAGTATACAAACACCTGTTGCCGTTGCTGAAAAATATCAGCAAGAAGCCGCAAATGACCCGTACGCTGCAGAAAATAAGCAGCTAATGCAGCTGGGCTTTGCCATTGGTGTGTCGGATATGGAGTTTCAAAAAGTACGAAAAGATAACTTACCTATGGCGCCACAAAATGAAACAGGTGACTATTATTTGGATTTAGACTCCCCCAACAAAGCTGTCAACCTGCCTACAAAATTTGGAACTTTCGCGGTTAATTTAGATACTATGCGTCATAGGCAACAATTGTCTGAGATACAACAGCAGATAAATAAAAAGATTCTTGCTAATGGTGGTATTCCCTCTGATTTTGGAGGTTTAAAGCCAAAAAACATGGCTTATCCAGTGTCTTCTGTGTTTATTAGCTATATATCTTCGGCATATTATGATAATCCTAATACGACTGAGATAGAAATTGATCCTGCTGGAAGTACATTTAATCACGGTGGCGGATGGGTTGGTGCAATATCCCAAGAAGTTGGTCTTGCAACAAGCTATGCTATGAGTATTTGTGGCGCATTAGCGCCATATGCACACTCTTTTGGTGTTACATATTACCAAAATGGGGTAGCACAGGGTTATTGGCGTGGTATGTTTACTCAAAGTGGCTGTCAAAATGGGTGGATACAATCTGCCGCTATCGGCGCTAATGGGACGGTTTACAGTCCCGTTGTTTATTTTTATTGATTTTTTATAGATGAGCAACTATCGGCAATGAATGTGTTGCCAATAGTTGTGTTTCGAGTGTAAAGATTTGTTAAAGACCATCCATTCATCGCCTTCCTGGTTCCGGCATAACGTATTGGGTTTGTAGTGGTGCGGCAATTTACCAAACTCTTTTTAATGAATAGCATGCTATAGTCAACTTACTTGATTTTCTTTGTTGATTTTTTATTTCATGCAAAATAGCTAAGTAGCAGAGGTTTATCTTTGGAATAATCGAATGATCCTGTTTCCTCCAGTTTTTGATTTTCATAAAGGAAGTACCCGTGTTTAAACAACGAAATAAATTAAAAGTCACTTTGGTTACTGGGTTGTTTGTCTTGTCTATGAGTGTCAAAAGTGCTGCGATGCAGGAATCGTGGGAGGATAGATTGCCTTGGCAAGAAACAAAAGCGTCTATAGTCGCCGCGGCTCAAAGCGCTTACGCTTCTGATCAAACCATAAACCCAGCGTACGCTTCCCTTACTGCAAACCTTATGCAGTTTTATATATTGGAAGCGTGGCAATCGGATTTATATTTTAGCGCCGCCAATAAAACTAATTTTCCTGTCGCGCTAAAAGATCGGGCGGGTAATTATTACCTTGAACTGGCATCACCCTCAAACGCTGTTGTAGTACCGACGAATGTGGGTAATTTTTATATTAATTTGGAGGCTGTGCGCATAAATAAAGAATTAGCGGACATTGATTTGATCTCTTATAAAGAGCACCCTGACCTTGATAGCAATATCAATCGGTCTACAGCGCTTTCAAGATTACGCATACAGGGTATATCATCTGCGAATTATTGGCCTCAGATTGAAGCGGTTGGGCATCCACTTGGATTTCTTAACGTAGGATCTAGCAGTGTCGATCATGGTGGTGCTTGGGTAGGGGTGCAGTCTCTTGAATTTGGTTCGGAAGCGGCGGCTGTTACAACAACTGTCTGTGGTGTTCCGACAAGCTCCGAAGCATTAAATATTAAAATTTTCGACAATGGCGTATTTAGCGGTTACTGGCGTGCAAGCTATGCTTTTGCCCATTGTGAATCGGGACAGGTTAAGACGACTGCTGTTTCAGAGATTCCTCCGTTTAACAGCATAAGCGATCTCGTTGATTTTAAATAAAACTATTGTGCTTGTTGGCTTTGTGTGCATGTTATGGACGCGTTTACAAAACGCGTCCGGCGTTAAATGCTTTGGCTAATAGCACCATTTAAACACCTAATTTTTAACGGGTGTGATAACGCTTGAGACATGGCTACATATGCACCGCTAACCAAATGCTTTCATTCGTCGGGTGCGTGCTGCTGACACGGTGGCGGGTGTGCGCTGGAATTAACACATAATCGCCCGGCAGTAAGTGACAACGCTCACTGTTTTCAAATAATAAGGTAGCACTTCCTTGTAATAAAATCACCCATTCATCGCCCTCCTGATCATACCATTCTTGTTCCGGCGTAGCGTGTCCTTTGGAAACGATGCGTTCAATGTGAACGCCGGCTTTTTGGAACAGTGTTTCAAACAGTTCTTCGGGTAATGCGGCGGGGATATTGGCAAAAATATTGTTTAGCATGGTGGGTGATGATAGTAATGGTATTAGGTGTCGCGCATTAAAAATGCAGGGCTTTAAGCACGACAGACGGGTTAATATACGCTATACACGTCAAGAAACACACCCGTAACGCCACTGTTTCGTTTGTCGTTTAGATGATGGGTACTATCCATAAATTCTCAGCAGAGTCTGGAAAAATGCGGGGGTGTTTTACCCTAAGGATTTCGCTAAACATAACTTCCCCCTTTGAACTGTGCCCTTTAGGGTAAAAAAGGGGATAGAGGGGGATTTTATCTAATAAATCTCCCCTGCCCCCTCTTTTTCAAAGAGGGGGACTGAGCAATTACTCTGCAAGAATAGTCACATATCGGGACGTTATTTTTGACCATATCCTAAGTAAATATTGATAGCGTCCATAATCCGTTACAATCAGTGTTCGGCCTGCGAGCAGAAGTGGGGGCGCTAAACAGTATAATAAAGGGCAGGACTGCGGATGTATTTAATTTATCTTTTACTCACGATAGGCTTGATTGCGGTTAATCTTGCGGGATTAACGGCGTTGGTCAGTCGTTATCTTCCGGCGCAAGCCAGCGCAAGGCTGCTGGGACTGTTTGTATTTACCTTGAGCATGTTTGCGGTTGAGCATTGGCATGGCTTGGGTAAGCTGAGCGGATTTTGGGTACTTAGTACGGGCTTGGCGGTCTGGAGTATTTTCCAGCGGCAGCAGGGGTTGCGCCTTCGACAGTTCTGGATGGGTGAACTGGTCTTTATCGTGGGCTTTATTTACGGTATTGCCTGGCGCTTTGCTTACCCCAATATCGACGCGGGTTCCGAACATATTACCGATCTGTACTTTATCAGCAATTTTATGGGTGGCGCGACATTACCCGCGCCGGATCGTTGGTTGGCGGGTGCTGTTTTTGATTGCTACTATGCGTTTCAGCATTATGCAGCGGCACTGCTGGCGCGGCTGTTCAGTATGGATATTGGCTTGGCGATGAATCTCGCGTGGGCGTTGTCAATAGCGCTGATGGTCAGTTTGGCGTGGGAAATCAGCGGTTATTTTGTTAAACGCTATTCCTTTAGAGCGCTCTTGCTCGCGGCTTTAATGTTGGGTGGTAACGGACTGAGTCCGCTCATGCCGCTGATGATAACGGATAACGCTACTGACGATGCCAGCCTGCAAAACAAGGCGGTTAACCGTATTTGGGCCAGTACACGCTTTGCTGGTAGCTATGATCAACAGGTCAATACGGCTTTTGGTCAGGCGGTGGCGGGCGATCCGCGGCAAGCTGATTTTGCCGCGCACCTTGAATTACCCTTGGAAACCATCGCTTATTACAGCGTATTGGGCGATTATCATCCGCCGCTGGGGGGCTTTGTTATTGCATTGTGGACGCTGGCCTTGAGCGCTTTTCTGGGTATGCGAAAAGTGGTGCATAGCGAGCCGCTTTCTGCCGATACTACTCACGCGGATGCGGTGGCTTTTTTTGCCTTAGGTTTGACGCCTGCACTGATTCTAGTAACCAATGCGTGGGTCTTGCCGTTACAGTGGTTGCTGTTGGCTAGCTGGTTGCTGTTACGCTATTGGAAAGCAGATATACACTGGCACGGACTGATTAGCGGTGGCGTGATGGGCTTGGTGTTGATTTATCCTTTCTTAAGCTACTTTGCCGCGAATGCGCCGATGACCTCCCTGCATTGGGTGTTACCGGACAGTCATTCGCCATGGGCTTTTTTCGTAGCGATGCATTGGCCGTTACTGCTTTGGCTTGGTGTGGGCTTGGTGCTTGCAAGGCGCTCGCCTTGGGCGGCTTGGCTAACGCTGACATTATTGGTTATTTTCTGCTTCTCCGAATGGGTCTATGTCGATGATCCGTTAGAGGGGAAATATCAGCGCTTTAATACTACCTTAAAATGGTGGTCATGGCTGTGGCCGACGGCATTAATCGGTTTGGGCAGTGTTGCTTTAGGACTGGGTGGGCGCTTAATTAAAACGGTTATGGTGCTGAGCTTGTCGGCTTTGCTGCTGTATTCCGTGGATATTGCGCGTTACTGGCGCTATGTTGGCAAACCACAGTTGGGGCAATTGGCGGGTAATGGATGGCTAACGCAAGATGCCACGGTACGCACCATGCTTGCGCATTTAAAAAATGCGCCGGACGGTATTGTCTTGGAATCCATTGAGCAGGGCGCGTATTCAGCATCAGGCGCATTAACGTTATTTGCCAATAAACCGTTATTGTTAGGCTGGCCCGATCATATCGCACAGTGGCGAGGGAATGCTGCATATATCAGTAATCGCGCGGCGGATATTCGGGCTTTTTATAAAGGCGAACTGCTTGATCCGTTAGGCTTTTTGGGGAAGTTTTCGGTGCAAACGATTGTTTGGAGTTTGGCCGATCAACAGCGTATGCCCTTATTGCGTGAAGTATTGCAAAACCAAATTAGCCGTGATTACCAATGGCGCGCTTTTGACTCGAACGGCGCGCAGGCAGTCGGTCTTTGGGAGCGTCGTTTACAGACTGCCGCTATGCAGCACTAACCGGATAAATCCTTATGAATCTCATTTATTATTTTTGTACTGTTGCGTTGTTATTGCTTAATGTTGCAGGGCTGACAAGGGGCATGAGCCGTTGGCTACCGCATTTTGCGTTAGCACGGGCAAGCGGTATTTTACTGCTGTGTGTGCTGTGTTTTTTTATGGAACATAGCGGCGGCTTTGGCAAACTTACCTGGCTGTGGCCATTTACCACGGCGGCGGCCATTACTCTGCTCTACACGTCACGCCACCAGACAAATTCTGCGAATTTCTGGCGCGCGGAAGGGGTCTTTTTACTCGCATTTGCGTATGGATTTGCGTGGAAATGGGCGTTTCCCATGATTTATCCCACCTCTGAGCGGGTCACTGATTTGTATTTTATCGGTAATTACCTACCCGGTGAAACCTTGCCGCCTTTAGACCATTGGTTTCCCCCGAATCGTTTTAATTTCTATTACGCCTTGCAACATTACGCGGCAGCACTGATGGGGCGCGTATTGGGATTAGGGCCGGGGCTCACTTATAACCTCGCGTTTTCGCTAATCATGGCGTTAACGATAACCTTAGTGTGGGATTTTATCAGTGGCTTGCTGAAAGAAAGCTGGAAACGCTGGTTGATTATGTTGACCTTTATGGCTGGCGGTACGGGTGCCACGCCTTTTGTACACTTATCGTATGCGGTTGATGCTAGTGCCAATGCACAACAAATGGTGGGCGTTACCAGTGATGCCATGTGGGCCAGCCAGCGCTTTATCGGGGGATTTGATCAACGGCTTAATACCGCCTTTGGACAGTCGGTTTTTCCTCCAAAAGCCACGCCGACGTGGGAGCCGAGAGATTTACCGTTAGAAGATTTTGGTTATCAATTCTTTGTCGGTGATTACCATCCACCGTTAGGGGGATTTTTACTGCTCATGCTAGCCATTGCCAGTATCGGCGCGTTTGAGCAGCAGCGTCGCGCCGCCGGAATCGCTAACGTGGCAGAAGCGGATAGTCGTCAAGCATCGCTTGTGGGCGTTACTCCGCAAGCGCAGCGGTTTGCCTTGCAAGTTGTCTTAGCGTTTACCGTACCGTTAATGATCGCCACCAATACTTGGGCGTTTCCGTTACAGGCAGCCCTAGTGATGGGTTGGATCGTGTGGCGTTATGTACAGGGCAGTCCTCCCGCGTGGAAAGCGTTAATACTGGGCGGTGGTGTGGGCTTTTTATTGCTGTATCCTTTCTTGACCGAATTCGCCAGTCAGGCGGTTCCCACCCCGATAAAATGGGTGCAAGCGCAAGACCATACCCCAGTCATCGGCTTTTTAGCCTTGCATTGGCCGTTATTGCTGTTTGGGCTGCTTAGCGTGTTTTCCAAAGGAACTCGGCGTTTGGCGTTACTGTTTAGCGTGGTTTTCTTAGGCTTATTGCTGGTGTCTGAATGCATTTATGTTGACGATCCTACTGGCGGTAAATATGAGCGTACCAATACCGTGATGAAATGGTGGGGCTGGATTTGGAGTGGTGGACTGGTTGCATTGGCTACCCCGTTACTGGCGAGTCAGGTGCGCTGGGTGAAAGGTCTGGTGGTGCTGGCCTTGTTACTGATTAATGTCTACGTGTTTGATGTGGCGCGCTATTGGGTTTACACCGATCAATCCGCCGCCGGAAAATTAGCCGCCGACAGCGTCTATACACAAGACCCCGTGACGAAGAATGTATTTGGCTTTTTAGCGCAAGCCCCTGATGGCATCGTCTTGGAAAACAATTACGGTGGCTCATTCACCGAGTCGGGTATTTATGCCGCCTTTGCGGTGAAGCCCTCGCTATTGGGTTGGCCCATGCATTTACTCACCTGGCATAGTGGGTATTGAAAGAGCAAATTATTCAATTTTATGCCGGGAAATTACCCCAAGCAGCAGATTGGTTACTGGCGAATAACGTTGATTACATTGTTTGGAATGCCCGCGATGCCCGCGAGTCACCCGCTTGGGAACAAATAAAGACGAGTATTGAGCAGCACTATGCGTGGCATGAGTTTCAAGCGGCGGGGAATGGACATATTGGTTTGTGGGTGAGGCGTCGGGGTGGGTGAGTTTCACGATCATACGGCGGATTAATTGTGGGGCAATGAGATCAATCCGCCAAGCTAGTTAGTGTAAACGAGGTATTTCAGAATGGGCATACTCGGCAATCATTTCAAAGTATTTAATGCTTTCTTCCTTTGAATTAACATTGAACATTTTTTCACAATAGTCTTCAACTAGATTTAAATGATGAGTAATTTCAGTCTCCTTTTGAGCAGTTGCTGAGTATACAAAATAACGTTTAACATCTCCATTCAACTCTTTTTTACCAGCCATAAACGTCATAATTTTTAGAGAAGTTTCCTTAAATTTTGCTTGAATATCATTTGCATTAAAGTCCACTACCTCAGTAAGATGTTTCAAAAGGAAGTCAGCATAGATACCTGTTTTTTCACTCAGTAAGTAATTAGGAACAATCTTATGCCTACTTAAATCTGATGCGTCTTTTGCCAGAATATCCAAGGTTGCAAATCTATTTTTTAATTGAGTTGCCAATCTTGCTGTGTGGGTAATTTTCTCTTTGCTGGCAAATGGTTTAACTAAATCACTAAATAACTTTGCTACTTTATCTTGGTATTGCCCCATATCATCTATGGCAAACTTAGCTTTACCAGAAAGAAAAACACCACTATTAAATTTAGCTAACAAATCATATTGTTGGTCTGGAGTGGTTGCAAGCTGACTCAATGTGAGCATAGATTCTTGAAGTTTAGTTATATCGACCTGTGATGATAGACCATCTAGCATTCTGACTTTAGCTGATGAACTCAATACCCTTACATCAATGTCAGTTTCTAAAAACACAATAAGACCAACGTTAATAGTCTCGCCGCGCTTGGGGTTGGGCGTATAACGAATAAGAGCATAATCAAACCAAAACATTGTTAATCTCCGTCTTTAATATTTGCAGTCTATCTATAAATTCCTGAGAACCCCACCATTTTATGACCTCATCTCTTTGGTGCGTTGAAATCCATTCATTTGGGACTTCTGAAAGAATTTGGGCAACAGTGGACGATTCTATTTCACCGAGCGCTATGAGAGTCTCTTCCGATTGTTTTCGGTTGAATTTCTTATAGTTTTTTATATGATTAATAATGACTTGAGTGTTGCATAATTTATCTAAAGCTTGGGTTCCCTTAAAATCTATTTCTAGCCATGCTCGGCTATAATCAAATGCCAGAGCAATATAAGTATTGTTATAGCTTTGTCTAAATAGAAAATTACCAAAGTGTCTATCGACGTTATTAATAAATAAATCAAAAGCATAGACTTTCCCAAAAAACTTATCTATTGCTTTTATTTCAACACCATTTATTGCGCCATCGTTTAAAATGTCAACAATAGTGTTTATACCTGAGATTTTATGGACTCCGCCTTCCCATACAGACCCGAAAGCCAGTTCATCATCGGGAAGCAGCAGAATATCGAATTCTGGTGTAGCAATGTTTACCTTTCTTGCTAATTCGTAACAAAAAAATTCTGTTACTGGAATCATTCCATTTCCATCACTTATCTTTTTTATGGCGTAATCTTTACCGTTTCTTCCAGAGCCTATAGTGGTTAAGTCCGCGCTTCCTTGATCACTTGGATAGATGTCAGTAATTTCAATTGGAGCTAGTTGACGTTGATATTGCAACTCTGGTGTTTTTGATGGTTCAGCTATTTCAATAGTTGATTTCTTTAGTGTCATTCGGTATCCATTGCCACATTTTTATTACGATTGGCTAAATACTAGCGGGATGAGCTTGTAAATACGCTATTTTCATATTAAATAAGGATAAATATTTAACCAGTAGCGCTTTTATCGTTATTATCGCACCTATCATTCAATAGACAAACATTCGTGGGGAGTATTAGTGAGTAGCCTAAATGGAGCTTGCGGAATCCAGATTTTCGTGGCTTCGATGTCCCGTATTTAGCGTTGCTACATACGCGCTACTACTAAGATATTGGTATCAAGTCCAATCATGGGTTTAATAAACTGGCGGGGTCAAAGTCAGCGGGTACGGCGGTACGGCGGCTTTTTAGCATGGCGAAACCGATTGAAGGACTATCAGTGCTTGTATTGCTAACGTGTAATTCAATATGGTCACCGACAAGGGTGGCTTCTATTTTACAACCTTTATGGATGCCCAATTGCTTACGAATGGTTTTTGGGATGGTTATTTGACCTTTGCTGGTGACAGAGGTGATTTGCATAGTGTTTTTCATTGCCGTGATGCCGAGTGAGAATCTGCTTAGAATAACTGTATTTAATGGGGAGTGGTTAGGTTTTTATTCGCACAGAAAGATGAGGTGAGGCGGGTGCTCGCCCAGGTTTACGCTTAGCAAACCCGAACAACAATTGATAGGATGCCCTCCATTAACCCAATGCGGCACTGTCTATATAAATCTCAATGCCCTCAGCGGGGGCAATA
>JAPLRW010000183.1 GCA_026398935.1 Methylococcales bacterium | reverse complement strand
GGTATTGATCGCGGGCTCCAGTCGCCGTTTGATAAATTCGCCTAAAGTCTGGATGCCCTGAATACGCACCTCGCGTAAGTCGTTGACGCGTTGTTCTACCAAATGGTAATACGCGCTAGCCGCTGCAAAACGAAAATGATTACTGGAAATATGATTTTCAACTTCTGCGGACAAGGTGGTTAACTCATCCAATAACGCGGCATCATTATTGTCCGGCTGGGTCATGGCTGGCATTGGTAATGGTGTACAACTGATGGTCGAATTTTTTTAATACCGGATACAATTTACGCGCAATAGGGAATGCCAGTAATGCCATTACGCGATACACTTCAATTTCAAACAGGTGTTGTAACAAACGTCCTGCTTGTTCTGACGATTAAACTCTAAAAGTTCCTGTATTGCAGTTTCGATATGATGGCATGTATCAATAGTAATTTACGTTGTTTGATTTCCGGTTACCGCTAATTTTCCGATTTATTCAACAACGCCACACCTAGACAAATTCAGCTATATTAAGGCCTTAAGGCAATTTTTCCCGGACAGAAAAGCCTGCAGCCAATTTCATTTAGCCATAATTTTATGCAATCTAATATTGATTTTTTTAAATTCTTATCTACTCTTAATTAATGATACCGCTTGAAGCTGCGTTTATTTTCATAAAGCAAGGTTAAAGCCATTAACTTTCAGTTAGTTAGTGCTAGCAGTGTTGGTTTTTAAAAATTTAATCACTAAGTTAAGTATGTATTATCTACGCTTTTAGCGCAGCAAGCTTAAAACGGTTGGACTTCCAGTCCTTTGCGAACCGCGTAAACCCAGCTACTTTAGTAGGTAGTTGGTTATTTCAATATTGATACATTAAAAGCTAACACGCTATCTGCATTTTGTTGGACACGAAATTCTTTGGACAAGGAATTACTTAACGGGGACGAAAAAAGTGAAGCAGTCAGAACCAAAAATTTCCTCAGAATTAAAAATATTTGTTTTTGTACCCACGACACTCATTTTATTTTTTGGGGGGATATTTGTTGTAGCCTTAAAACTAACGCCTGAAAATATACCTACATTACTCCTGCTCTTTAGTGCTGCATTTATATTGATTCTTATAGTTACCTATAGCTACGGGCGCAATGAAATTCTTAGAATAGTAGGCACTGATTTGAATTCTGCGGCTGGTTTTACCTTATCCGTTGCGCAAGGTAATCAGAAAAGCACAATATTTGCCAATTCGCCTAAAAAGGGCTCATTAGTCGCAGTTGTACAAAAATTAATGGCTAATATGGATGTTGTCGCACAAGGTGTGACCAGCAATGTTGAAAAAATTAATTCTGAAGTCGAACAGCTTTCTGCTGGTGCCAATGAAATTTTATTCACCACGCAAATTCAAGCTGCATCCATCAATGACACAAAACAAGTCATGTACGATATGTCGCAATCATTTTTGGCAGTCGCTGATCTGACCCGAGATACACAAGCTATTTCCCATAATGCGTACCATCAATCTGCAGATGGAGAAATCGTAGTACAAGATGCAGTACATGTTATGCAATTAATTTCTGCTTCTATGGATATTGCTGCAAAACAAATTTATGACTTAACCAGTCATGCGCGGGATATTGGCCAAGTTGCAACCGTCATTAAAGAAATTGCCGAACAAACTAATTTACTTGCCCTGAATGCTGCCATTGAAGCTGCACGTGCCGGCGAACAAGGTCGTGGTTTTGCAGTGGTTGCTGACGAAGTACGTAAACTTGCTGAGAAAACCGCTCATTCCACCCAGGAGATTACCAAAACAATCAATTTAATGCACAAAGATACGCAAGAAGCGTTTCAAGGTATTAATCAAACTATGCCTTTAATGGAGCAAGGTGTGGAAAAAGCAAACCTTGCTGCAGTAGTCCTGCAAAATATTCGCGAAGAATCACAACATACCTTGGATAAAATTTCACAATTAGCCATTCAAATGGAGGATCAATCACGCCAAGCAAACAATGTTGTAGACAGTGTTACCCAAATATTGGATATGACGGCCAATACAGATAGCGTTGCAGATCGAACTTTACAAATTTCAGTGAACCTTTCCCGTACTGCAACAGAACTTCTCAATCAAGTAAAAAAACAAAACGAGTCAATTACTAACCCTGATTAATCATTCATGTAGTTTTTAAAACCATAATTATTCATATCTTAAGGAGATAAAAATGGCGCTTCTCACTTGGTCAAATATGTTTTCAGTTGGTGTCAATGAAATTGATAATCAACACAAAAAGCTCATCGATCTTATCAATCAACTTAACGATGCAATGAAAGCAGGAAAAGGAGCAGATGTTCTGGGTAAGGTGTTATCCGAACTCGTTAATTACACGGTATACCATTTCGGCTATGAAGAAGGACTGATGGGGCAGCACAAATACGAAGAGTCTCCAGCACATAAAGGGGAACATAAAAAATTTGTGGATACTGTTGGTGATTTTAAAAAGAAATTTGATTCAGGTAACGCAGTAATTACCGTAGAAATCATGAACTTTCTTCGCGACTGGCTTACCAACCACATCATGAAAACGGATAAAAAACTAGGTCAAGCATTAGGAAAAGTTGGCGTGAATTAAGATAGCATTATTATTCAAGTCCGCGGCGGAACTTGATAGAAGAGCTTCCGCTGGGTATCAAATGGATCATGTTATCGAAAATAGTCCTAGCGGATCGGGGTTTGTAACCCCGATCCAACGTTTAACAGCCAGCAAAATCACCCGTCGTGTAAATAACTGTCGCGGCTTGGGCGAGGATGCCCAAAAAACTATCGTAAAAGTAGTGACTGGCTTTCTACTCAGTCGTATTAGCGATGATTTTATGCATCCGTTTTGAACCCAGG
>JAPLRW010000108.1 GCA_026398935.1 Methylococcales bacterium | reverse complement strand
TTTGATAAAAAAGAAATTATACCTACCTATAAAGCCACGCTGGATAGTGTACGGTTTAATAAACATGTCATGGATACATTACGCGATAACATTAGCGCAGCCATGCTTATTTACAAAGCCGGCTGGTAGTTTTTCATCTTAAACCATTTTCTGCAGGTGAGCGTATTAAAGGCTTGCCTGCAAGAAAAGGCACATTTATATCCCATACAAAAAGCACCCATTATGATCAATCGATCTAAACGGGACAGCCTTCCATTTTAATAATGGCATACCCTTGCTGAGCAATGTCATGTTGTAACGCCGCGGGAGCTTCGGCACTGTGACAAAAAACACAGGTATTCAATGTCACCGCCGCATCACCTTCGCCAATATGCTGTAGCCACTCTCTGGCATACCCTAAAGCAACTGCTGGATTTTGCTCATTCAGCACAACATCAAAGTGCATGATCCGGCCTTTTTTGGTGGTTGCATACGTATCAAAGACATGAGAAATAGACATTATTTTAATCCTAAAAAAAAACGGCGCCAAAGCAACGCCGAGGTATTAGCCATACAAAGGGTTAAGCATTAATAGTAGTTATGGTGCTAAACTACACACACATCCAACAATTTCGATTCGCTATTACTTTAAACGTAATACTTTGTATTTGTCAACTGATTAATCAATGGTTACACTATGACTTATGAAAAACCTTACCATTTATGATCTTGTCGAATCCATGTCTGCCCTTATTCGTTCTGAAGAACGGAAGCGGTGCTCTGCGCTTGGCCTGCAACTAGTCCATCTACAAGTATTACACTACTTATCCCGTTGCAATCGCTATAGTGATGTCCCCGCCGCATTAAGCTTATACCTTGGCGTAACGCGCGGCACGATTTCACAAACACTGCAATTATTAGAAAAAAAAGGCTTTATCGAAAAAACAGCCGATAAAAAAGATAGGCGTGTTGTCCATTTACGCTTGCTGCCCGCTGGAGTGACTGTTTTAGAACACGCCAGACCCTCTGATTTACTCGATAAAGCAGAAAGTATTTTACAAAAAAGTCATTTAACGCTCGATAGCCAAGGATTTTTACAAGCGCTCACTGCCCTGCAAAAAGCGAATGAGGGGCAGACCTTTGGTTTATGTAAAACCTGTCAACATTTTAGAGTCATCAATCTCGACACCTTTCGCTGTGGCTTAACGCAAGAAGCCTTAAGCGAACAAGACAGCGAAAAGATTTGCCAAGAGCATCGCGTGATAACAGACGAGCCGCTTTAAGTCTTCTTAAAGCATTAAACACCGTGTCATTCGCAGAATTCAGAAAAAGCACGGGTTGATTCGGGTATACTTAGTCGTTTTTCCTTGGCAAACATATATGAGACCTAGCGGACGTAATCCTGATCAACTGCGCGAAATTAAATTTACCTGCGGCTTCACCAAACATGCAGAAGGCTCAGTACTGGTTGAATTTGGCGATACCTCGGTACTGTGTACGGCCAGTGTAGACAACTCCGTCCCACGCTTTCTAAAAGGCAAAGGCGAAGGCTGGGTAACGGCTGAATACGGTATGCTACCCCGCTCCACCCATACCCGTATGTACCGTGAAGCAGGTCAAGGTAAACAAGGCGGACGTACCTTGGAAATCCAACGCCTTATTGGTCGCTCCTTACGCGCCGCTGTTGATTTAACCGCACTCGGCGAACATACCATTACCATCGATTGTGACGTATTGCAGGCCGATGGTGGCACACGTACCGCAGCGATTACCGGTGGTTTTTTAGCCTTGTCGTTAGCGATTGACACCCTATTAAAAGCTAAAAAAATCAAAAAAAATCCCTTGCATGGACAAGTTGCCTCTGTTTCTGTGGGTATTTTTAAAGGCATACCCATTCTCGATTTAGATTACGCTGAAGACAGCCACGCAGAAACCGATATGAATGTTGTGATGAATGATGCGGGGGCTTTTATCGAAGTGCAAGGTACTGCTGAAGGACACGCCTTTAGAAAAGACGAACTGGATGCAATGCTCGCGTTAGCGAGTGATGGCATTAAAGATTTGATGGCTAAACAACAGCTGGCATTAAGTAACCATACCAGCCAATTATAAAGCCACCTCGTAACAAGCATAAAGGTACGCAGACGCGTACCTTTAACACGGCTAAAAAATCTGTTGCTGATTATTCCGTACGGCTACATCATACCAACTCACCGTTATTGTAATCGGCGATAGCTTGTTCTATTTCTTCCCGGGTATTCATCACAAATGGCCCATACTGGACAATTGGTTCTTTCAACGGCTTGCCCGCCAATAGCAAAAAAGCCACGCCCTCCCCTCCCGCACGAATCTCAACACAATCCCCCTGCGTAAGCACCCCCAGTGACTGTGATTCCAATGGGTGTATTTTCAGCAGTGAACCAATGTCACATTGGCCTTCGTAAGGGTAAACAAAAGCATTATGGTCTGTAACAAGCGGATGAATAAACGATCCACCTGCCCGAAGGCGAACATCCAAGAATAACAACTCCGTGCTTAAGCCTTGAATTGACCCCCCGGTGACTTTGCCATTAATGTTTGCCTGTCCAGCAATAACCTTAACTTGACCACCCTCGGTTAGGTTTAATACTGGAATATCTTCGGCTTGAATGTCACGGTAAGCGGCAGGTTTCATTTTTTCGCTGGCAGGCAAATTC
Organism: Methylococcales bacterium; assembly: GCA_026398935.1. GTDB lineage: Bacteria > Pseudomonadota > Gammaproteobacteria > Methylococcales > Methylomonadaceae > SXIZ01. The sequence continues at coordinate 741 of JAPLRW010000108.1, read as the reverse complement.
ACCCACAGTTGAAACCCGCGCAGGCGGCCGCTGTCTTGCTGCGGCATTTCCGAATGGATAATGCCCCGCCCAGCGCTCATCCATTGCACACCGCCGCGCTTGAGATGTCCTTCGTTACCCAGATGATCACGGTGCAACATGTGTCCGTCCAGTATATACGTTACAGTCTCAAAGCCACGGTGTGGATGGTTAGGAAAGCCGGCAATATAGTCGTCAGGATTTATGGAAGAAAATTCGTCCAGCATCAAAAACGGATCAAGACGTAATGCCTGTGATTGCCCAAGGCTACGCCGTAATTTGACACCGCCACCATCCGAAGTGGGCATGGACTGAATGACCTGTTGTACGCTACGTGTACGCATATGTGACTCCAAAAACCAGTTGTAATGTACAGTATTCACGTCCCCCTTTGACTTGCGCCCTTTAGGGTAAAAAAAAGGGGGGCCGAGGGGGGATTTATTTCAAAAACATTCCTACCGGTAAAACGCCCGCTCAAGCCGATAGGTCTTATAACAAATCTTTAGTTGCCTCAACAGGAATATCAATAGTCACCTCATCACTGACATTCGGTGCATATTTACCCATATTAAAATCAGTACGCTTGACAACCGTTACCGCATTCGCTCCACAAGCGTCTTTAAGATAGATCGGATGCGGCATACAGTGAAAAGAGGTAATCTTCAAAGAAACTGGCTTACTGATGCCTTTCAAGGTAAGCGTACCATCAACAGCAACAAGCTG
>JAPLRW010000157.1 GCA_026398935.1 Methylococcales bacterium | reverse complement strand
AAGGTCTGGGTTGCCGACCAAACACAAGGTGATATTTTTACCCATACTGGCAACGGCAGCGTCTGGCCAGGTTGTAAAGCGTGCAAGATTTGAGGCTAAACCTGCGCGCACCGCATATTCCTGATCAACCTCAGCACTGACGGGTCGAGAGAAATAACTCAACACGACCACCAAGAGTAATCCAAGTCTTATTTTCTGCACGATGCTTTTACAATCAAACATAATTAGCAATCTACACTACCTGAATCATGTTATTGCATAAGCTGGTTACGGGATGACTGCATGGTATTTCGGCGGGATTAATGACAGTTATTGTTCAAGTCAGTTGGGTACCGTTTAATTTTTGATCTGCGCTTCTTACTGCTCATTGGTTAAATGTTCAGTATTTTATCCCATTGCCATCCTTGACACTTTTAAAACACGCACTAAAGATAAGCATTCACTTATTCTTTAAAAAATAAGACTTTTTTAAAGCAACCTACTTCCGTCGCTAACTATTTGCCGTAGCAACACTTAAAATTGCCAGCTAATTTTACCATACACGGTGCGCGGAACCCCAGCGGATAACGCGTAACTTTCATCGAAATACTCAATATGCTGTTTTTCAATAAGGTTTTGACCCGCGAGCGATAATTCGACACCAGTAATCGGTTGCCACGCCAAACGGACATCCAGCGTAACATAGCCATTAACGGTCAGCGTATTTCTTGCTAGGGGGTTAACCGTTTTAGCCATACTGGAATGACGCAGCCAAAGATCCAGATTTACTTTTTCAAGAGGGTTAATTGCGGTACGTAAAGACGCCGTATGTTCAGGGCTGAAAGCCGCTTGGTAGTCATCAATGTTATTAATTTCAGTCTTCAAAAAACTGTAACTTAAATCCCAGCGCCACCAATCAAGCATCTGCCAAATAGTAGACATTTCAATACCATAGGTATTACCCGTACTGATGTTATTGAAAACAAACAATTGTTCAACTGTCTTGGTAACACTGTTATAGGAACCCCCAGCCCTAGATGCGCTACGCAAGGTATTATAATCATTATAAAAAGTAGTAACATCCAAAGACACATCATGGTTAAACATCAAACGATAGCCTAATTGATAACTGAGTTGTTGTTCGGCTTTATAGGCAGCGTTCCCCATAGCAAGCAGATCAACCGGAACAGATAAAGGGTTACTTTCAGAATTTGGCGGATAGTTCATTATCAAAAATCGACTATTGGCCTCGGCACGCGATGGCGTTCTGACTGCGCGCGATATAGACGCCCACACCTTATGCCCAGCTATCGGTGTCCACAGTAAACTTGCGGAAGGTTGTATTTCAAAGCCTGTGTAATCGTTATGTTCAAACTTTGAACCTAAGGTTAACAACAAGGTGTTATCCAAGAAATTAAATTCATCTTGTACAAAGCCACTGTATAGCTGCGTATTTCTAGTATTGGGACGCATCATTATGAGCGGTTGATTCTTAAAAAAATCACTACTGTAACGATACCCTAAGCCCCAGATAACATTCTGTTGTTCACCCAATGCAAAGGTATTTTGAAAGTCTAAGTCAAGCGTATCGCGCTTATTATCGATTGAATATTCGTCACGTTGATAATGATCATAATAAAATTGCAACGAATAATCAGCAGTGCTCGATAGCGTGTGGTTAAAACGTGACGTAAGATTCCAGCCGGACGTATCAACGTTATCATTGATCGGCACTGAAGATGCGAAGGTTTCGAGTACTTGATTCGGCTGGCCTTTATAGATATTACCTTGCACCATGAGGTTATCTTGCGTTGAAAGCGCCGAATCAACCCGGAAACCACCTTGAAATTGGTTCCAATTCGCGTTACCACTGCTCGCTTTTTCAGGGGTAAATTCTTCACGCAAAAAGCCTTTAGCATACGCTCTGGCAAAGGTATCTTCACCCAACTGAGTCCCATAGCGCAGCGCGCCAAAACCGGTTTCCTTTGAGCCTACGCCAGCGGTTAATAGCCCGCCTTGTGTGTCTTCGCTATGCTTGGTGATAATATTTATAACACCGTTCATGGCATTAGCACCCCAAAGCGTCGCGCCTGGCCCACGAATGACTTCAATGCGATCAACATCTTCCAGCATGACATCCTGTGCATCCCAATAGACGCCAGAAAAATCAGGGGTATAGACGCTACGACCATCAATTAATACTAATAATTTATTCGCAAAGCGACCGTTAAAACCTCGCGAGGTAATCGCCCATTTGCTGTTATTAATACGGGCGACATCAATACCCGGTACCATGCGTAACGCTTCAGGCACACTGGTCACACCGCTACGTTTAATCGCCTCACTGTCAATCACAAAGACAGCGGCAGCCGCATTAGAGGCGGCTTGGGAGGTTTTAGAAACAGAGGATACTTTCACATTTAACATCTTCTTTTTGACTTTTTCTTTTTGCGTGGCTGCCGCAATCTCGGTATTGACTAACTCTTCAATGCTTAAATCGTTTTCAAAAGCAGGCTTAGCGCATATCCTTTGCGTAAAAAACAGACATAACAGTGCCAAAATGGCTAAGACAGACGTTTTTGATGACGATGCAATCATAGGTTGGCGCGCTTAAATAGCTCTTACAGGCTTTAAAAGCCAAGCATTATCGCTGAGGTGATTTTTATTACAGCGTTGAGATTGATGGCAATGATGATTTATTTTTATCGATGTCACTGGCTGATAATTACTTAGGAATAAAAATTTATTAACGTGTACAAAAACGCTGTAGGCCACCCCATTTACGTTCAATGAATCGGGTGACATTATTACACTAACCGAACCTACCCAATCATTTTGGTAAATAATAACAGATAATAGATTTTTTAAAATTCAGAAAACAACTTTATAATTTGTAATAAAAAGCAAGATTATAAAGATTATTCTTACAATTTAAAACGCATTATCTGTGTGACTGCAACTATCACTTTTATGCATTCAAAGCACAAATAACGTCTAAGCTCGTCAATACGCGTGAATATTCATTGAACATGACGCTAGAAAGCGCACTGGCATTACCCAACTGATTAAGTTTGCCTAGTTCTTCCATGGATTTACACTGTTCCGACAAATGCATACCTCCAACATTGGCACTGATTGACTTTAAACCATGTGCTAATTTACGCACCTTCTCTGCATCATTAAGCGCAATACTTTGCGCCAAGGCTAAAAAAACTTCTTCGGCATTTTGTTGAAAGACATCTTTCAACGAAATAATAAACGCTAAATCATCCGGATTATCGAAGTCAAAGTTTTGTTGTAGAAAATGCATGTCAACGGCAGCAACCTCTGAGGTTGATTCACTTTTCTCCTCATAATCGCCAACCACTTGTACGGATGGTTCAGGCATAACCAATTCAGCAGGTAACCATTTTTGTAAAGCGGCATTTAACTCCTGACGGGTAAATGGTTTGGTGACCCATTCATCCATACCTGCGCTTAAGCACTTTGCACGATCCCCGGACAAGGCATGTGCCGTCAACGCAATAATAGGCAGTCGCATTACCGTGGGTGTTGCAGATTCAATTTTTCTGATTTCTCCCGTCGCCTTATACCCATCCATAACCGGCATTTGGCAATCCATTAATACCAAATCATAGCGTTGCTGTTGAATGGCTTCTAAGGCTTCCTGACCATTGTCAACTAAATGCACCTGACAACCAAAACCTTCCAAAAAGCGTTTAACCAATATCTGATTAGCAGGATAATCCTCTGCCACTAAAATACTGGCCGAGAAACGGCAATTAGGCAGCACTTTAACGGGCACCAAAACCTCATCTGATTTTTTCAAATCAACCCAAAACCAAAAAGTAGCTCCTTGGCCTAATTGACTGTTGAGCCCAATATCCCCACCCATTAAGCGCACCAATTGTTTGGCAATCGCCAAGCCTAAGCCCGTTCCGCCAAAAGCTCTGGTCATGGAATTATCTGCTTGAGAAAACGCGTCAAAAATTAAACTTTGTTTTTCAGTGGAAACACCAATGCCTGTGTCGGAGATTTCACAAAAAAACCGGATAATGTCGGAGGTTAATGTTTCGGTGCGGGCACGTAATACGACCTCCCCCTTACTCGTAAACTTAATGGCATTACTGAGCAGATTCATCAAAATCTGGCTTAGCCGAACGGAATCACCTTCCAGCATGCTCGGAAGATTCTCCGTAACTAACAGATACTGTAATTTTTTAGCTTTAGCCTGCGTTTCTAGCATAGAAAAATTAGTACTCAGCATATCCTGACAATTAAAACTGTGAGCATCCAGCTCTAACTTACCGGATTCAATTTTAGAGAAATCTAAAATATCATTAATGACACCCAGTAAAACCCGCGCTGATTGTTGTACTATTTCGATAGAATGCTGTTGATCAGCGTTTAAATCACTTTCATACAGAAAATCAGTCATGCCCAAAACAGCATTCATAGGCGTTCTAATCTCATGACTCATGTTCGCTAAAAACTGTGATTTCGCCCGATTAGCGGACTCAGCCTCTTCTTTAGCCGTTAACGCGCTCGTGACAGCTAATTGTAATGCGTCATTGGTGGCCGTTAATTCAGCGGTTCGCGTCTTAACCTGCATTTCCAAGCTTTCACGGTGTTTGGCCAGTTCCTTATCGCGAGAGTGAACTTCCTGCAGCATCTCATTGTAAACATCCACTAATTGCCCAAACTCATCATTACTGATCTTCAGGACTTGACTGGTAAACCTTTTCTCATTTGCCACCGTGCGCATAGCCTGCATTAAATCAAGTAATGGCGCAGAAAATATCCGTTGTAAGCGGGTTGACACCAACAGTGTCGCAAACAGCGTGAAACAAACAATGCTTGCCATAATCAGATAAAAACTGGCAAAAAACGCATTAATTTCATGCTGATCATCCACTAAGTGCAAGATGCCAACCAATTCATTATCAATAAAAATAGGCCGCAATAGATGCATCTGCCCGTAGTGATCATATTGTATGATTTCAGAATAGCCTTCTTCTAAAGAACGTCTATTTGATGAATCAAAAAAATTCTTACACCACCATAAGAACTCCGAAACCTTAGATTGCTTAAACTGTGCCGCAAGGGCACGCTGAGCATTGTCGTTGACTAATTGCAGCACATTAAAGCCGTTAAGCGCATCAACCGCCTTATAGCTGGTTTTATACTCAGCAAAAATCCCTCCGGCAGGCGTATACAAAAATGCCGCTACTTTTCCCGACTGCGTTTCCAATACTTTTAGGGTTTGTGCGGCTGTTTTAGCATCCATAAAGGCTAATGAAGCGGAACTGTGCCAGGAAATAATGTCGGCAATCGATGATAAATCATCGGAGGTATGCTGGCTTCTGGTTTTGTATTCATAGCCGGTAATAACCGATGCCACAATCAGCAATGCAATTAACACGGACAAGCTGATAATCAAGGTTAATTTAATCCGTATTGATGCATCTCGAAAGCAGTGCTTTAACTGGAAATTTTTTATCATCATTTTGATTTAACAAGGGTTGCTATTTTCAATACCCTGGCACTAATGGTCAGCCCAGCCTGTTTTGTCGCATCCAGATTGATCTGAATATTTATTTTTCCGCTAAGCGTGTCCAAATTAACCATGCCATCGTAATCAACAACCGTACGTTCTTCACCGATCGTCAGAATGGGTTTATGCTTTATTTCAGACAACAGTTGTATGATGATATTCTTTTCGAGACCACTGATATAGAGAACCTGACAGTCGTCTACATTTCGTAGCCGAGAGAGGTAAATGACACTCAAGGTGCGGTGACCCACTTTTTTTTGATCCATCTGTAAAAAAGCATCCTGCACAACGTTATCGCCTAGCACACAGAGATTGATCACGGAATCATCTGCTTTTAAAGCGCTGTCAGGCCAATCGGTAAACCGCGCTAAGTTTAGCGCCATAGCGGCTTTTACAGTGTATTCTTGCGTCGCATCCGCAAATACAGCACGACTGCTTAGCAAGATTATTGCCAAGTAAAACACTGTATAAAAAAGACCGTTTTTGATAAGCATCCGCTGAATAATGCTAAATTAAAACTGCCAGGCGACTTTGCCGTAAACACCCCGTGCGATTTCAGTCGGAATAACAAAATTTTCCTCAATGTATTCCAAGTGATAATCATCCAGCAAATTCTGACCCGCCACCGACAATTCCAATGACTCGTGCGGCTTCCAAGCCAAACGCATATCCAAGGTTAGGTAATGGGGTATCGCATAAGCCACACTGGCTTTGGTATTAAGTGCGGTAGCATCACCCACATAGCGTAACCAGAAATCCAGATTAACATCCTGCATAGGAATGAACCCCGCGCGCACCGACGCTTTATGCTTGGGACTTGTACCTAAGATGTTTCCACCATCGCTATAATTTGTTTCTAAAAAACTGTAGTTGGCATCCCAGCGCCACCAATCCATCATTTGCCAAATCGCCGCCATTTCAAAACCATAGGTATTGCCGCTGTAATGATTATCGATGATAAGGTTTTGTTGCAGGTAGTAGTTAGGATAAGTACCCTGTAATTGAGGCGTAACGTTGTGATTAGCCCCGCGCAATTTACTGTAGTCATTATAAAACGCTGTTACATCCAACGAGGCTTTGCTATTAAAGGTAAAACGATAGCCTAACTCGTAAGCAATTAATGCTTCAGATTGCAAATTTTGATTACCATTAATCGTCACCTTAACGGGCATATTCACTGTTTGCGGACTGGCAGGAACCGTCAATTGATGAATACTGACATTGCTTTCTGCGCGGGAAGGTGTTCTTACCGCTCTGGATACCGAAGCCCACAGTTTATGGCTGGCAGCAGGTGTCCACATCAGTTTCGCCGTCGGCTGCCCTTCAAAGCCGGTATAGTCATTGTGTTCAAACTTGGAACCTAGGGTAAACCATAAGGTTTCATCAATCAGCATGATTTCATCTTGTAAGAAACCACTGAACAGTTGTACACCACGGCTGCTGGGCGTGACGCTAACCCAGGTTGATGTGCCAAAATCATCATGGGAATAACGATAATCCAAGCCCCAAATAAAATTTTGCCGCTCATTCAATTTGAAGTTATGTTGAAAATCAACATCCAAGGTGTCACGCGTTTCCGACTGAATATACTCGCTACGGCTGTAACGATCATAATAAAATTGCAAGGTATACGCAGACGTTGACGAAAAAGTATGCTGCAATTTAGACGTCACATTCCAGCCGGATATTTTTTGCGTTTCTGCTACAGGGTCATAGTAAGGCATTGCTAGGGTTGGCACTAACTGCGTTTGATTAATTCTACCGCGGTATATATCCCCCAGTACCGTCAGTTGATCCTGATCAGTCAAGCGCGAGTCAAGGCGAAATCCACCTTGCTGTTTATTCCAGGCATCGCCTGCGTCTAAACCCGTCGGGGTTTTAAACTCATCACGCTGCAAGCCTTTTACATAGGCGCGGGCATAGGTATCGTCACCCAATTTTTTTCCGTATCTGAGTGAGCCAAAACCCGTTTCTGTTGTGCCGCCACCCGCCGTCAGCAATCCACCCTGGGTATGTTCGCTGTTTTTAGTAATAATGTTAATGACGCCGTTAACCGCATTAGCGCCCCACAAGGTTGCACCAGGGCCACGAATGACCTCAATGCGTTCAACATCGTCCATTAAAACGTCTTGTGAATCCCAATAAACGCCCGAAAATGCAGGCGTATAGACACTGCGACCATCAATCAATACCAAGAGTTTATTAGCAAAGCTCCCGTTAGAGCCACGGGCGCTAATCGCCCATTTATTAGAATTAATGCGCGCCACTTCAACCCCCGGTGCCATACGCAATGCTTCGGGAACACTGGTCACACCGGAGCGTTTTATATCATCATTACTAATAACGAAAATAGCGGCAGGTGCATCGGACAATGCTTGGGCTTTTTTTGAAACGGAGGTTACTTGCACATTGACCAAGTCTTCAATGTTTAATCCCGATACATCATCTGAACCTGACTCCGTCGTAGCTAAGTGGCTGCTAGCCCATACGGATGGAGATACACATAAAAATAAAATGAGACTAAGTTTTCCGTTCATTGTACGTTCTACTCACTGAGTTTGTTAGCGACTTCTGCTTGCCAATATTTTTTGAATTCATCGACAGGCATGGGTTTTGAGAATAAAAAGCCCTGAATGGACTCACATTTATTGTTCACCATAAAATCGCGTTGTAGCGGTGTCTCCACCCCTTCGGCAACCGTCTGTAAACTTAGGGTGCTGGCTAACATTAAAATAGCCTTAACAATAGCAACATCATCTAAATTAATAGGCAGGTCTTTTATAAATGAACGATCAATTTTTAACGAATCCAAGGGGAAATTCTTGAGGTAACTCAAGGAGGAATAACCCGTTCCAAAGTCATCAATGGATAACTTGATGCCTATTTCTTTAAGCTTCCATAAGGTATCGACTACTTTTCTGTTATTCGCCATAATAATCGTTTCCGTCAGTTCGAAAACCAGAAATGCCGGATCCACCTCAAATTCTGCAATAATAGCCTCAACCATAGGAATAAAGCCCGCCTGATTAAACTGGGGACTGCTTAAATTGACCGCGATGGTTAAATGCCCCATTCCCTGCGTTTGCCATTCCTTGTGCTGCCTGCACACTTCACGAATAGCCCATTCGCCAAATTTAATGATAAAACCATTTTCTTCTGCTATCGGGATAAAATCCAGTGGTGCTAAAAAGCCCAACTGCGGACTCTCCCAGCGCATTAATGCTTCTGTACCAATCAATAAACCCGATATCGCATTAACAATGGGTTGATAATGCAGCCGTAATTCATTCTTAGGCAATGCCTGATGCATGCACTTTTCAATCAGCTGACGCTGCTTGATTTTGATATTCATATCTTCATGAAAAAACTGATAACGCCCCTTACCGGTTTTTTTGGCATGGTACATGGCAATATCGGCATTTTTCAGCAGTATTTCACAGCCTTCACCATCTTGCGGATAAATAGCAATGCCGATACTGGCTCCGATAACCAGCTGATGACCGCCTATTTCGGTAATTTCTGCCAGCCATTTTTGAATATTTTCAGCGACCAGCGCGGCATCTTCAGGTCTAGCCAGTTCATTGAGTAAAATTGTGAACTCATCCCCTCCTAAGCGCGCAATATCCGTACTTTGATGCTCCTCTCCTAATGAACATCTTGACGCTATATCAGACCGCCTAAGGCCGTCGGTTATCCGTTTGGCAATCTCCTTCAACAGCAAATCACCTACTTGATGCCCAAAGCTGTCATTCACCGCTTTAAAGCCATCCAAGTCCATGAACAACACCGCTAAATGACGCTTATTACGCTTTGCCAGTTCCAGTGCTTTTGTTAACAGCTCTAAAAAACACGCGCGATTGGGTAGACCGGTCACTTCGTCATAATACGCCAGATACCTTACTTGCTTTTCATGCGCCTTACGCTCACTAACATCCTGAATAATACCATTTAAACCAATCAATTGACTTTGCGCATTTAATATCACATCAATTTGGTGCTCAACAAAACGCTCCTCTTTGGTCTTGGTACGAACGCGGTATGTCAAATTAATCGGTGTACGATTACGCAGGGCTTTATCAAAACCTTCTTCTACCAAGTGCTTATCGGCATCATGCACTAAATCCAGAAAATTATGCTGTTCAGGAATAAAAACCGCCGGGTTCTGTTGAAAGATCTCATAAATCTCATCAGACCAATACAATTTTTTATCACCAATATTAAATTCCCAGTGCCCCAACTTGGCCATCTGTTGCGCTTTTGACAAACGCAATTGGCTTTTTTCAAGTTGGTGCAATATGCTGCTCGCCTTAATCATATAACCAAGACGGTGGATCAATACTTTCCAGTTAACGGGCTTAACCACAAAATCGGTAGCGCCCGCATCGAAAGAGGAGCCCACGCGCTCGGCATCTTCGCTACCGGTTACCATTAAGATAGGGGTGTTTTTACCATTGGGTAATTTGCGAATTTCAGCACAGGTTATGAAGCCATCTATGCCGGGCATTTCAACATCAACCAGCACAATATCCGGGAAATGCACTTGAAAAAGCTCAATCCCTTCATCACCATTCAAGGCAGAAACGAGCTTAAATCCAGCAAAGGACAAATGACGCTTCGCCCACAAATGCACGGTCGGATCATCATCAATAAGGAGAACTAAGGGTAAGGTAACGTCAGAATCAGTCATGATTGCTATTTGTATTCTAAGATGAGTTTTAAAAAAATTAACGCATACGGTAAAGAGACGCTAATCTGCTAATAATCTCAATGCCCCTACCGCGATTTGTCAGAGATTAATAAGGAATACTAGCAGAAAAAATAAAATTTAATAGCGTTAAAACCACGAACCAGCATTACAACAGCCATTAAAATCAATCTTCCGTTACGTCCACCGTCACTTTTATTGTCGTTAATAACGTCTTCTTTAACTATTTAACAGAGTGTAGTCGTTATTGTTTTTTTTTGAATAAGAAGAATGCTTTATGATTTGTAAGGCGAAAATAAACAACAATAAGACTATTCTTACAAAGCTATTCCAAGAATATATCTATCGTTGCCTGTCGACATAAACCTCGCGTGAAGAAATAAAGAAAATAACAGGCATTATTTTTGTTTAAATACTCCACCGCTGGCAGTAAAACACCATCCCAACATCACGCACTGCGTATTTTTCCGGTTTTTTTATTGCCGCTATGTATTGTATACTTTCGCATCAGGCGCAATTACTGGCGTTATTACACGGGGAGTCGTATGAAAAACCAGAGACAGCACCACGTAATCACGCATGAGAAGCTGTTCTGAATGTGGCATAAACAGACATTCATTACGCTGTATAAAAAAGGCTATAAACCAGTCTTACTGAGTGCTGGCTTAGTTGCCGTATATGCGCTATTTGGTTTTAAGCTGTTACCTTATTTGCTAAAAACCCAGCTTCCCGAACTGATTACGCAGCAAACTAAAACGCCCGCGACACTTGCTGACGCTACATTTAATCCTTTTACCTTTACCTTGAGCCTAACGGGCTTTGAGCTACAAGATAAACAAAAACAACCGTTGTTAAAATTTGACGGCTTATTTGTCGCTATGAATGCGCTGGCCAGCATCAAAACCCAAACCTTAGTCATTGAACAACTGCGTTTAGATAAACCCCAAACGCACTTGGTGATGGTTAAAGACGGGCATCTGAACGTGAGCGATTTACTTCCGCCGAGCACCGATAAGCCCCGCGAAAAAGAACAAGCGCCCTTCCCGCTATTACTCAAACAATTTCAGCTGAATCAAGGTAGCTTAACGTGGATTGATCAGCGTTTAAAGCAGCCAGAAACGGCAACCTTAACGCCTATTAATGTAACGCTGACCGATTTAAGCTTACAACCCGGCACAAACGCTCAGTTTACCTTATCGACCTTATTACAAGGCGGCGGGGAAATCACATGGAAAATGGAACTCTCTCCAGGGGCAATGACCTCCAAAGGACGTATTGACTGTAAAGGCATTAAAGCCGAGCGTTTATGGGCGTTAGGTTTACAAGACCATGTTAATTTTAAACTGCCACAAGGCGAAAGCGATTTAAGCTTTACTTATCAATTCGCCTATCTAACAAATAAATTCAGTCTACTGGTAAATGATGGTGTATTGCGCAACCGAAAATTTCAATTGACGGCGCTGGATAATCCTAAGCCGCTGATCGATATTCCTGAGCTGACTCTGCGCGGTATTGAATTTGATTTACTGGCGCAAAAACTCAGCATTGCCGCCATTGAATCGACTGCGCCACGACTAACGCTTAGTGCCAATGCCGCTGGTGACCTCAACCTTCAAGCCTTATTTGCACCAAAAACATACGCGACAGCGCCCAAACCCACCCCGCCTTCAGCCGCAACACCAGAGCAGCCTTGGTTAATCAACATTGCGACGCTGGCGGTGCATAAATTGCAAGCCGATTACAGCAGCGAGAGCGATACCGCACCACTTAACGCCAAGCTGTCTGAGCTTAATCTTGACCTAAGCGATTATCAACTGAATTACACTGCGGCACAGCTAAACATGCATGCCAAGACCAGTAATCTTGCGCTAAAAAACCTTGCTTTAACGGGTGTTAACCTGCAAGAAAGCAGTACACCCTTACAGATTAGCGTAGATACCCTCGCCACTGCGCTAAGCAATGTTCAGCTAGACTATGCTAAAACCTTAAACATTACCGCGGATAACGGCGGCATACACGTACAAAATGCCCAGCTACACGAGCCGACGGTGGAACAAGCGTTAATGACCCTCCCCGACCTCAACGTAAACGGTGCAAAATTCGATCTTGCCAAGCAACAACTGGACATTGCTCAATTACAAGCCAGTGGTGCAAGCTTCCGCGCCTCGTTAAGCAAAGAAGGGCAACTAAATTATCAAGCCTTACTGGCGACAAAAACCACTAATACTCCGACACCCGTTGAAGCAAAGGTTGCAACGCTGCCATGGGCTATTTCGCTATCTACACTTGATCTGCAAAATTTTCAGTTCAACTTTCAGGATAAAACCCACCCTAAGCCCCTCGATATTCAATTGTCAGGGGTGACTATAAATGCCAAAAATCTCAGCAACCAGCCGGGAAAAGCGTTACCGTTTACGCTGCATTCCAGCATCAATACCACCAGCACCCTTGATCTCAGCGGACACGTGATACTTGAGCCGTTCAGCGCCGAGTTGCAAACTACGCTTAACAAACTTGAACTGAAACCCTTTCAAGACTATCTTAATGATTACCTTCGTGCCGACATTATTGATGGCGCACTGAATACCAGCGTAAAAATCACCCTGAGCAAAACGGCGGCTAACAGTGATTTGAGTTTACACGCCAAAGGTAACGCCAGCGTTAAACAATTACTGATGCGTGATCCTATTTTAAATAAAGATTTAATTAAATGGCAGAGCGTAACAGCCGATGCCATTGATTTTGATTTAGCGACATTACAACTGAATGTCGGGCATGTTTTGCTGCAAGCCCCTTATGCGCGGGTTACTATTAAAAAAGACCGTTCATTGAATTTTGACGATCTCATTGTTAAACAGGCCACACCGGATATTATCCCTGCGCCAATAACCAGCAAAAAATCACCCGTGCCGCAGTACAAAATTGAAGCGATCACGATTGCTAATGGTAGTTCAGATTTCTCGGATTTCTCACTCATATTACCGTTCGTGGTGCAATTAAACGCAATGGACGGTGGCATTAAACGCATTTCATCGGAACAAAAAAAGCTAAGCGATTTTACGTTAGTCGGCAAAGTGTTTGACTTATCTCCCATGGAAATGGAGGGTAAATTTAGCCCAGATTTAAGCGAACTCGATATAGGTATGCACTTTAAAGGTATGCCCTTACCGTTCATTTCACCCTACATGGTTGAATTCGCGGGCTACAAAATTGAAAAAGGCAAAATGTCGCTGGATTTACTGTATAAAATCACCGACCGAAAATTAGTGGCCGAAAATAACATGGTATTGGATCAACTCACCTTAGGTGAAAAAATTGAGAATCCTAAGGCGACGTCTTTACCGCTTAATCTTGCTATTAGTTTACTAAAAGACGCCGACGGTAAAATTGCCATTAATCTCCCCTTAACGGGCAGCCTAGATGACCCGCAATTCAGTGTTATGGATTTGGCATTTGATGCGCTGATGAATATGATTACTAAAACCATCAGTTCACCCTTTAAAGTGTTGGGCTCATTGATGGGAAGTGACGCGGATTTAAGTCAGGTGAGCTTTAAAGAAGGCAGTGAAGCCTTAACCCCTGAACAAGAGAACAAATTACTGGCATTAGCCAAGGGATTGGCACAAAAAACCGATTTGAGCATCGAAATAAAAGGCAGCGCTTATAGTACACAAGATTGGCCTGCTATGCAGGATGACGCATTACTAGAGCAACTAAAAGCAATCAAAGCGGCCGAACTAAAAGCCAGCGGCCAAAACAAGTTAGCTGAATATGTTGAATTAAGCGCTCGTGATTATCAACGCTTACTCGCCGACCTGTTTATTAAAAAATTTCCCCATTTAGCTAAACGGTCTTTACTGGGTACGCCTGAACTCATTGGTTCAACAAAAGATTTTACCACTATCGCCAAGCAACAGTTAGCCGCCATCATACCGCCTAACAATCAAATGCTCGCCACCTTAGCTGCTGCGCGGGCGCGTAGTATTGCGCAAACGCTTATCCAGAAAGGCCATGTCAGTCATGAGCGTATTTTTATTCTGGATGTCAATGTGCAACCGAATGCCCCCCAAACTGGAATAGCCAGTGAATTGTCTTTAAACACCCAATAAGAGTAAAGCCCATCAAAACAGGGGTAGGACACGCCGCACGACTTAATCACGTTAATGATGCAACTGGAAAATCTCATGAATATTCTTGAACGCAACAATGTACACGTACAGGGTAAGGATGGCGCCGTACTGCTGTATGCCCATGGTTTTGGCTGTAACCAAAACATGTGGCGTAAGGTGACACCCGCCTTTTCTACCACCCATCAACAAGTATTATTTGACTATGTGGGCAGCGGAAAATCAGATATAGCATCCTTTGACACACAGCGATATTCCAGTCTTCAAGGCTATGTTCAAGATCTGTTAGACGTTTGTGATGCACTCAACCTAAGTTCTGGTGTAACCTTTGTGGGGCATTCAGTCAGTTGCAGTATAGGTCTATTGGCATCCATTACGCGCCCAAAACTGTTTGATCGCCTAGTGCTTATTGGCCCCTCCCCTTGTTTTTTAAATGATCCACCAGACTATCTCGGCGGTTTTGAGCGTGAAGATTTAGAAGATTTGTTATCCTTAATGGATCAAAACTATATCGGTTGGGCGAATTACCTCGCATCAGCCGCTGCAGGTGAAACACCAGAGAACACTTTGTCAGCAGAGCTATCAGATAGTTTTTGCTCTACTGACCCCCTTGTAGCCAAGGTCTTTGCGAAAACCACTTTTTTTTCCGATAACCGCAATGAACTGCCTCAAGTCTCATGTCCCAGCCTAATTCTTCAGCATCGTCACGATGCCTTGGCACCCATGGTGGTAGGCGAGTATATGCATCAGCATTTGAAAAATAGCACACTTAACGTGCTCGATATCGCTGGGCATTGCGGACACATGAGCCATCCTGCATTAGTCATTGAAGCCATGCGTGCTTATTTTAACATTCCCCTTCATCAACACAGGGATACCGCCCGCATCTGATGAATAACCTATTAAACCAACTTCCTTGCCCTGCGCTCATCACAAATGCATCCGGTAATGTTCTGGCAGTCAACACCGATTTATTGACGTTAATAGGCGGTACAACGGAACAATGGTTAGAAAAACCAATGGAGCTGTTTTTTCCACCGGCCAGTCGCATCTTCTTACAAACCCATGTATGGCCGATGTTATACCGTGAAGAAAGTGTTCACGAAATCTACCTGAAAATTAGCAATGCGCAAGGCCTGCGTATTCCAGTAATGGTTAATTGCCAAAAGGGGCATTTTAAAAGTGTTGATGGTTATTTCTGGGTTTTTTTTGTCGCCTTGGAACGAAGTAAGTTTGAGAGTGAACTACTAGAAGCGCGCAAGCGCGCTGAAGTATCCGCTACAGCGCTTAGCGAAAGAGAAAGTTTTGTCAAAAACATTACGGATGCCATGCCCGGACTGGTCAGCTACTGGGATCATGATCTACGCTGCCGCTTCGCCAACAAAGCGTATTGGGCATGGTACGGTAAACAACCCGATACCATGATTGGCCACACACTCTTGGAACTAATGGGTGAACACTTTTACAGCCGCAACGAAGCGCATATCCGTAGCGCTTTGGCAGGTAAAATGCAGACTTTCGAAGCAACCTTAAACAAAGCAGAGGGTGGTATTTGTTTTACCTTAACGAATTGTATCCCTGACGTTGATGCCCAAGGCATGGTGATAGGCTGCTTCGTTCTTGTTAGTGATGTGTCCCACATTAAATCGGCGGAACGCGAGCTCAGACTAGCCGCCAGCGTCTTTGAGAGTACCATTGAAGGTATTATGGTCACCGATGCGCAAGGTATTATCCTATCAGTAAACCCAGCTTTTTCTGAAATAACCGGTTACCCAGCCGAGGAAGCTATCGGTCATACGCCGCACATCCTTAAATCTAATCGCCATGATCCAGCATTCTATGCGGCGGTATGGCAAGATGTAGCCAGCAAAGGCCGCTGGGAAGGAGAAACATGGAATCGCCGCAAAAACGGTGAAGTTTACTTGGAATGGCAGTCCATCACGATCATTCGAAGTTCAGCCGACGAACCCATTCGTTATGTTTCAGTATTTAACGACATCACCGAATTTTGGCAAAAGGACGAGCGCATGAGGCACTTGGCCTTTCACGATTCATTGACCAACTTACCGAATCGAACCTTGCTAATCGAGCGACTCGGGCAACTGATTGCTATGACAGAGCGGACGCAACGCAATGTTACCTTGATGTTTCTTGATCTGGATGGATTTAAAGCCGTCAATGATAACTTAGGGCATGACATTGGTGATGAATTACTGCAAATTGTCGCACAAAAGCTATTAGAACAAGTCCGACTAGCAGATACGGTGGCACGCTTGGGCGGTGATGAATTTGTCATTCTGCTTGATAACCCAGCCAACAAAGAAGAGGTCGCCCGCATTGCCGCGCGTATTATTGCAACCGTTAATATCCCCATGAATATAGGTGGAAAATCGGCCTCCGTTGGCGTTTCTATCGGCATCGCTATGCATCCTACTGACGGGCACACCACTGCTCAATTAATCAAAAGTGCCGACACGGCGATGTATGCCGCCAAGGAAGCGGGGAAAAATACCTACCGATTTTTCAATCCAACGATGACAGCGAAAATAAAGGCATAATGCGCTAAATAGAGACGGGATCTCTAAATACTCAGCGCAAGCACTGTATTACAAAGATATAATCAATCCGTGGCTTATAAATTTTTGCTTGAAAAATTAAAGCCCATAATCCCGGCGAATTCATTACCGCTATTTTGCTCAGGAATAGAAACGCCCCAATAAATTTGGGTGTGCGCGGTGATATTCAGTAAGAGGTTAATGGTAGCGCCTGATAATGCATGATGCCCACTGATATAATCCATCTGTAATGTGACGGCATTTTCAATAAGGGTAAGCTCCGCGCCTGCTATAAAGCCCACTTGCCGTGCAGTGCCAGTTATCGCCGCATTCGCCAAATAAGGCCCACCATGTAGCGACAACCAAGGCATAGCATCATAACGGTTATCTATAAAACTGAAACTGTACCATAGCTGTGGCTGGGTATTGAGTAACGCCAGACCATTTTGCGAACCAACAACGATAGAAATAGCATCATTAATATCAAACGTTTTGGCAACATTAAAGAAGGTATCGGCTACAAAATTATTGTTAGAACCAAGCAGCTGCGTATTTAACAGTGCGACACTAAAATCCCAGCCATAACGCGCAGAATAACCCAGCGCCACGTTTTCAAAGGTACCGGCCTGATACACGTCTGTTTCGGCGTTAGCCATCCACGCGTCTTCGTTATCGGTAATGGGATTCACTTTTAAACGTTTTTGTTGCTGATGTGTTTTTGCTTTCCGTTGACTGTCAGCAGAATAAACTTCGCGGCTAACACCTAAACCGCCAAGCGTTAATAAAACCAGTACTAATCCACAGTGGCTATTGCCACCAAACCTAATACCATTTTTATCAAATCTTGCTCGACTACCGTTGTACATTACACCTCTCCGCTATACGCCAACCGATACCCAACACCTGTTTCAGTTAATAAATAGCGGGGCTGGGTAGAATCTACTTCCAATTTTTGGCGCAATTGCCCCATATAAATACGCACATAATGGTCATGTTCAACATAACTCGGCCCCCAAACCTGTAACAATAACTGCCGATGCGTTAACACCTTGCCCGCACAATGGATTAAAGCACTCAATAGACGGTATTCAATCGGCGTAAGGTGAACTTCGTGCGCGCCGATGTACACTAACCGCCGCACCAAATCAACGCGCAAGTCTCCCTCACTGAACACCATTGCAATACCGTCTTTTTTGAACTGCGCGGCATGGCGAATAGATACCCGAATCCTTGCGAGTAATTCACCAATACTGAACGGTTTAGTCAAATAATCATCAGCACCCGCATCTAAAGCGGTAATTTTATCCTGCTCCTGACTTCTGGCCGATAGCACAATAATAGGCACAGTAGACCATTCACGTACTTTATGGATCACAGAAATTCCGTCCAATCGCGGCAAACCCAAATCAAGAATAACCAAGTCTGGTTTACGCGTCGCGATCTCCA
The DNA here is from genome assembly GCA_026398935.1 of Methylococcales bacterium. Taxonomy (GTDB): domain Bacteria; phylum Pseudomonadota; class Gammaproteobacteria; order Methylococcales; family Methylomonadaceae; genus SXIZ01. The sequence continues at coordinate 3,373 of JAPLRW010000157.1, read as the reverse complement.
CCAAGCCTTGCTCACCGCTATTGGCTTCGAACACTTTAAAGCCATTAGCGCCCAAACTGGTACGTAAAAACCGGCAAATTTGCGGATCATCCTCAATAACCACGATGATTGATTTTACAGTATCCATAGGCTTAAATTTCAGCGTCTACTTCAGGAGTTGCCTCATCCATCGGCAACACAAAATAAAATTGTGCGCCGCCGCCCGAACGATTCTTTGCACCAATCAATCCACCATGAGCGATCACAATGGCTTTACAAATAGCCAAGCCTAAACCAACACCGCTTTGAGTACCTTCTTGATGCAGCTGGTAAAATTTATCAAAGAGCTTTTCTTCTTCACCCACCGGAATGCCATGACCGCGATCCGCCACACTGATTTTCAGTGTATGCCCTGTACGTTCACCGACAATATCAATCGGACTGCCAGCGGGGGTATATTTACAGGCATTTTCCAACAAATTAACCAATACCTGTTCAATCAATACCGCATCCAAACGCACTAAACACAAGCCATCCGGCAAACGTGTCGTTACAGTGCGCCCGATTAATGCCTTACGCCGTCGTGATAACGCGCCACCGATGATCTCATCCAACGGATACCATTGTCGATTCAACTGCGCTTGACCCGCATCCAAACGCGCCATGTCTAAGATATTATTGGTTAAATTGGACATACGCAACGCTTCATCGTAAATCGTAAGACTTAACTCCTGCTTATCTGCTATTGAAAGATGAGAATCCTCCGCCACTAAAGAACTGGCCGCCCCGACAATGGATGCTAATGGTGTACGTAAGTCATGTGAAATAGCGCCCAGTAAGGTGTTACGTAACGTTTCCGATTCAATACGCATTTGCGTTTGTTGTGCATCCTCAGACAGTCGCACGCGTTCAATGGTTTGTATGATTTGATTGATAAAGGTATCTAACAATCGACGTTGTTCAGGTAGAAACACGCGCCGCAGATTAGCGGCCCGTAACGCCAATACGCCAATCACGCCACGATACCCCTTCATAGGAAAAAACACCGCACTCGCGCCCGGTAACGTATCCGTACCTTGCCCCGCCATCTGGTTATGATCAAACACCCATTGCGCCACCCCAAGATCACAGCCACGTAACGACTCCGGTAACGGTGCGTCTAACGGGTAAACGATGCGCCCACCATCAACCGGAAACAAGATAACCATTGTTCCGCCAAATTCTGCTTGAATATGCCGTGCCGCCACCTTTACCGTATCCGTCAATGTGCGACAGACTGTCAGCTCCTCACTTAACGCGTACAGCACGCTGGCACGTCGTTCACGGTGCGCGGCAACTTTGGTTTGCACCCGCATATTACTGGTTAAATGACTAATCACAATACCCACCAGTAACATAATCACAAAAGTAACCAAATACTGCGCATCGTTTACTGAAAAAGTAAAAACCGGATTAACAAAGAAAAAATCGAAGGCCAATACACTTAAGACAGAGGTCAGAATAGACGCTTCACGCCCAAAGCGCGCCGCAACAAAAACCACCCCGAGCAAATACACCATGACGATATTCGCCAACTCAAACCGCCCGACCATTAACCAAGCGATGAGACAACTACAGGCTGTGCTACACAAAGCGCCCCACAGACCTAGCCAATGTTTTTTCACGTCTCCTTTTGGATACGTAATGCGGGATGATTTATGCTTAACCGTGGATCTAGTCTGTTTTAAATCGGCATTCAGCGGCGTGGACGGACTGCCCAGCAAATAAATATTAATATTGTGGGCGTTAGAAATCAGCGTATCAGCCACCGAGCCTAATAGCCAAAGCCGCCAGCCTCGGCGGCTTGGTTTACCCAAGACAATTTTGGTTACATTACGACTTCTAGCAAAATTTAAGATTTCTTCACTGATCACCAGTCCCGACAGTGTTACCGTTTCTGCCCCTAAATTTTCGGCAAAACGCAACACCCGTAAAACCTCATCGCGCTGCTCAGCGGGTAACCGTTGCAGCTTGGGTGTTTCAACATACACCACAATACATTGGGCATGTAAACTCGTCGCCAAGCGTTTACCCGCACGTACCAAGCGCTCAGCAATGGGGTTAACACCAATGGCAATTAAAACACACTCACCGACTTGCCAAATATCCCGTATCGCATTGTCGTCACGGTAATCTTGCATTTGCGCATCGACACGATCTGCCGTCAGACGTAACGATAACTCGCGCAAAGCAATCAAATTACCTTTCCGGAAAAAATTTTGCATTGCCCGCTCGGCTTGCTGAGGAATGTAGACTTTACCTTCTCGCAGTCGCAACAATAAATCATCCGGCGGCAAATCAATTAATTCTATTTCATCGGCGAGCTCAAATACTGTATCAGGAACCGTTTCTAAAACCTGCACACCGGTAACCTGATTAACATCATCATTCAGACTTTCTAAGTGCTGGACATTCAGCGTCGTGTAAACATTAATGCCTGCGCTCAACAGTTCATCAATGTCTTGCCAGCGTTTTGGATGACGGCACCCAACGGCATTACTGTGCGCTAACTCATCAATTAAAATTAATGTCGGGCGCCGCTTTAGCGCACTATCCAAATCAAATTCACGCAATACCGTACCGCGATGTTGCACTAATTTAGGAGGAAGTACATCCAACCCCTGCAACACCGCAACCGTTTCTTGGCGATCATGCGTTTCAACCAAACCAACCACGACATCAACCCCTTTCAGGCGTTTGCCGTGTGCCGCCAACAACATTGCATAGGTTTTACCCACCCCCGCCGCCGCCCCAAAAAAAATCTTCAGCCGCCCGCGTTTTTGCTGTTGTTCTGCACGTTCTATCCGCGCGAGTAAGGCATCTGGATCGGGGCGAGCATCCGTCATACTGTTATCCGCCACAGAGTTCAGAGACAACTCAGCCGATTATCCAGCGCCAAGTTTAACTTGACGACATTTACACGCGGTTCACCGAAAACACCCCATTGCCGCGCCTCGGTACACTGCATCACTAATGCTTTAACTTCATGTAGCTGTCTGTGTCTGGCTGATGCCACCCGGTTAACCTGAAACAATGCTGCTGCTGGCGTAATATGCGGATCAAGCCCACTGGCCGACGTCGTCACCAAGTCCACCGGTATCGGCAGCGTATTTTTAGGATCGGCTTCGCGTAAGATTTTGATACGTTCCTGTACACGCGCCATCAATGCGGGGTTACTCGGCCCCAGATTAGAACCACCGGAAGCCGCCGCATTATACGCATTAGGCAAAGTCGCCGAAGGTCGACCCCAAAAATAATCAGGGCGCGTAAAGGCTTGCCCGATTAGTTCTGACCCTAACTGCTGACCATGGCTAACCACTACACTGCCATTTGCCTGTATGGGAAATACAACCTG
>JAPLRW010000079.1:8244-11483 GCA_026398935.1 Methylococcales bacterium | reverse complement strand
GTTACCAAAACCATGTCCTACCCCTATAAGTATCACTTGATACTTATATAATGATTTAGTTGCCTTTTTATGTCAATAACGTTATTGTCATTTCTGCTGGTTGGAGGGCTTTTTGTTGATTAGCACCTATTTTTTCAACTACAACCGGCCAGGGTAATTGTCGTTAAACCGGACAGGATAGTTGACGCCGGACACACCCATGGATGACATCCGCCCCGAGTCTTTTGTCCAGAAATTGATGTTAGCGCGACGGTTGGTTGAAACCGTAATTGGACAACTGACTGATCGCTTCAACATCGAGAAGGTTCGTGCGAGGGATCTCTGGCACTTGACCAATCGGTTTGTACGTAAGTTGCTTGCGCATACCGTTGCCGTCTTCTTGAATTACTGCCTGCATCGTGAGCCTTTGCAGTTTGAAGGTTTGGTTGAGGCTTAAAGTTGAGCATCGCGTATAAGATTGAAATTCCTTAGCGTATATTTTCAGCCTGTTACCCCTGTTACCCCTATTACGCTGTACGTGCTGGCTCTTATTCTTTAAATCCGCCAATATATTCGGGGGCTGGGATAATGTTTGATGCCCCTCTGACAAAGCGCGCGCGTTCATACGCATCCTTAAAATAACTGTAGTAAACGTGACCGTAGTTAAAGGATACGGTTAGATTATAATCCTGCCCTGGATCATTTTGCAGGTTAGTGATACTCCAATAAACGCCTGATGACGTATAAGGAAAAGCCTCGGGCGCCAAGGTAGGCTGTTGATAATCGCCGTTACAGGCTCTGCCGCTGGTATTCCAAAATTTAGGTTTTCCAGAACTGCAATAGACCAAGGTTTTTAATTCATCGACACTCGGTAAGCGCCAATCGTCTTTTCCCGCAAAAGTTAGGCTATACGCGGAATAGGCGGCATCTTCCATTTCTACGGTGACAGGATAACCGCTACAGGTATTATTCTTCCATTCCTGCCCTTGACTGCAACGCATCCATTGCAGGCCGGTTACTTTATCCGTTACTGTGCCATCATTATTAATACTGTAGCGTTCTTTGGGGGTCATCGCCTCCAGCGGGTCGAGTATGGGCGTCGTATTTACTTCCGTAGCCGTTGCCAATTTAAAAACAAAATTACCGCTGTGCTGTAAGGTAACTGTCCATACGTTACCGAAAGCACTTAAATTAGGGATGCTTAACAGGCCGCTGACGGCATCGAAGCCAGGATAGCTATCGGGAACGACACCCGCATAAGCAGCGGACTGTTGTAATGTAAACTGATAACCACCCTGATCAACCAACTCAGCCGACAAATAATCCCGCCCAGCTTTGAGTACGGGTATTTTAAGGCGGTGTGTTTGAGGATCGTAAGTAGACTGGCTGGCGGGGTCTTGACTGGCTGATGCTGTCGCAGCAAACAGCAAAAAAACAGCGCATACATTTTTTAGTATCACGGTATCGTTCTCATTACAGGTATCTATCGGGTCATGCAGGGCGCATAAAATGCACCCTACGCCACTCATTTACTCAGTACCACCTGATTGACAAACGCGATACTGGGAAAAGTACGATCCAAGGTTTTACTGTAAAAATCCGTCATCATCGCCCCGTCATTAAAGGCAATGACATCCTCTTTTTTCACGTCAACGGAGGGCGCTGCAATCCAGCGGGATTGATTGTTTTGTGATACTTCCAGATAGGTGTACTGCGGCACATTAATCACCTCAATGACCTTGGCTTTTTGCGCTAACGCCTCAGAAGAGACTTGCTTTGCAAGGTTATTCCCGTTTACCGACGGGTGGCCTGCGGGTAATTTTTCCGCAGACACAGCAAAAGCAGAGGCTAGGGCTAATATAAACATCAGGTATTTCATGGGTTATTCTCCAAAAGGGTTAAGAAAAAATAGCGCGCCGATCTATGGTTTTTTTTACAGTAAACGAACATCTTGTAGGATGCATTCTATGCATCATAACCATAACGCACGGTCAGGTTGTTTGCTGCATAGAATGCACCCTAATAAACGCAAGTATTGCATGTGCTGTTCGCCAAAAATGCCGTTAAAAAAAAAGGGGCAATATACAATCTGCCCCCCAAGACACTATCCTTGTGTTAGTCCAACTCAATAAAACCTGTTTTTTACGTTTTAAAATAATCATGCGGTGGGCAGAAAGATCCTGCCCACTTAAACGTAACTATTTTTTAACATCCAGCACAGCAAACCAGCCGATTTTTGATGTTTGGAAAATGATGTAGCCTTTTTGCTCGTCATTATCCGGTTTAACATCAAAAACAGCCTGCGCATCTAGCTGATTAACGCTACTGCCATCCGTGCTGGTCAGCACACGTACACCATCCGCTGTGGTCGCTTTACCTTTGTAGGGTAATTTGACGTACACCGGTGCCATAAATTGCGCAATGGGTTTGTTTTGCTGATCTTTTGCATAAAACCAGAAAGCACTGGAGGTTAATTTACTACCCGCCACTTTTGCTTCCAGCGTTTTGACCACGTCTTGTGGTAAATCAGCATAGACATCAAGGCTGAGACGGTATTGCGGTAATACTAAATCTGCAATCCCACCCCCTAAAGCAATGATGGCCGAATCTTGCAACGCCTCTGTACCGTGTGAGGTATTGAAATAAAACACCGGTGTTTTGCCCGAAGTGGCATCCAATGCCTTACGATACGCATCGTCAGTCATGTTTATATCACCCATGACCGCACTTAAGTTGCTCTGTCTAAGATCACCAAAAATAGTTTTAGCACTGCTATTTTTGGCAATACTCATAAACGGATCAACTTTCGTGGCATATAACACATCCCCCGTTCGCGCGGTTATATCCCCTGTCGCGGCATCGCGTTTTAAATAAGGCGGATCAAAACGAACATAGCCTTCATCCAGTAAGCGTTGATCAGGAATTTTCCACGCCGCCGCTTTGCCTCTCAGCTCATAAAAATCAACCAGATTTTTAGAGCCTTGATCACCAAGAATACTCGTTGGACCAATCAATGCACTCCACGCTCCGCTTTGTTTACGGTCATGGCATTCGCCACATTGCACTGCTTGGGTAGAGGGTTTAGTACCATGATTCAGCATATAAGAATTCACCTCACTCCATACCATCTGCATGTCAGTACCCGGAAAGCCGCGTTTCTCCATCAACTTGTCATAGGCTTTTTTAACGGCTACGAACTGATCATAGGTTCTAGGCGAGTCACCTTTACCAATACTGCCTATCTGACTGCCGTCCATCGC
>JAPLRW010000079.1:0-8168 GCA_026398935.1 Methylococcales bacterium | reverse complement strand
TTGATAATCAGCGATTGCGATACAGTGCCTGAAGCATCTGCTGGTGCATCTTTGTAAATCATTTTCAGCTCAGCAGCGGACAAATCTTTATCGCTTTTTTTATCCCGCCACGTAGACCGAACGCCTTGATAAGGGTTAAATGCAGTGATTTTTGATTTACCGTCTTCCTGTTTTTTGTATTGATACAGTAACGGTATTTTTTTACCGCCATTTTCCATACCCGTAATATGACACGCTTCACACGCAACAACATCCAAATGGGTTTTGGTAATTTTGGTTAAGGTGTCCTTACTGTACCCGGTCATATCGCCATTATTTTGCCAGAGCGCTTGATGTGCTTCCAAGATTGTCGCATGGCCTGACGGCAGCACGGGATCAGGATTCATAGCACTCTTATCGTGACAAAATACGCATGACTTCGCATCGGGGTTATAGTCCAGATCGTTGCGCACATCCAGATCGGAGTTACCTTTAGGGAAGTTATGGTCATTATCTAATTGCGGCGAACTGTAGCTCGGATTAAAATAATTTTTAGCATGGCACGCGTTGCAGTTATCAATCTTGCGTGTAACACCATTCGGGGCTTTCCAGCTTTTGCCTTTATGTACATCGTCCTTGTAATCGGTTTGTAGTGTTCCGTCAGGATCTTTCATGATTTTAGACGCATCACCAAAACCATAAAAACCACGACGGCTGTTAGCAGTGCTGTGACAGTTCATGCAGTTTTCGTTCGGTGTAAACCGTTTCATCGGAATAGTTACTTTACCATCCGCATCAAACGCTTTTGGATTCCAATGAATAATCGGTTTACCGTCAGCACCCAGCACTAATTCATACTTATCCGCAGTGGACGTAACACCCGCAGTAACAGTACCTACCGGCTGAAAATTTTTCTTTTCAAAGGTAACTAACTGTAGGCCATTTGGGTCATCCATTTTAAGGTTGATAAACTCTAAAAATGCCGTACCGGCTTCACGCATAAAACCACTTTTAATCAACGTGGTATCACGTAAATAGCCCCAATGTACTAACGCATTTTGCGTTTTATCTGAATTGGCTTTGACAACCGCATTGTCAACCGTCTGTCCATCATCCAAACCAATAGCACTGGCGGGGTATTTTTTAAGACTGTTTAAACCGATGTGACACGATACGCAGTCAATTTCTACCACGCCGCTTTTTTTCCAGTCCCATGGTTTGACGTTACTCTCATACTTACCGGTACTGGCACCAAGGTCAGAGGTTACGGTATTGTAATCACCGTCCAAAGGTTTAATAGTTGCCAGTGATTTCTGATCGTAACGGATACCATCACGGTCTTTCTCTTCAAAACCACCGCCCATATGACAGCTTGAACAGCCTTTAACGAAATCGACTGAACCATAATCCATAAAGTCGTTAGCTTTGCCATTGACTTTTTTGGATAAAATAGACGGAGAATTACCGCTCATGCAGTTATAACCGCCAAACCAACCCGGCGACGTTAAATGCGGTACACCGACTTTTTTGCCGTAATTGTCGTCTTGCTCATCGCGTCCAAATTCAATGTGGTACGAATGGCCGATTTTTTCATAATCATGACAACCACTGCCTTCGCAGGTTTTTTTCGGGCTGTATGCTTTACCGCTGATTAATACGTTTTGCCCTTGCTCATCCAATAAAGGAATTTTAGGGTGCATAACGTACTGGTCAAACGCATTATCGGCGGTAGCCAACGGCCCTGTTTGTGCGAAAGCATTGCTTTGCAGGAGCATTAGCCCCAGCAAACCACTGCCCACTATTGACGCCAGCCCCTTAAGCATGGGTGGCGCTTGTCTTTGTATCATTTCCATAAAGATCCTTTAATTATTATCTTGAAAATACGCGAAACGGTTTAAAAATACCTTACCGAAATCACATTTTTTAAACAGCTTGCACATAAGCATCATTTAAACAGCAAACTATAAGAAAGCAAATAACGCGCCATTACTTATAATTTAAATATATATGCAAATAAAACAGCTAGTTATATGTTTAGAACATACATTTAAAATAGTACTGCATTACAGTTGCCGTAAAAAAACAGGTGATATGCCATGTTTTTATTGTTATTTAACCTGTTGTTTTTGAAAAACTAAAGCCATAAGATACGCCCTGTATTCATCAACCGCTCCGCTCCGGCGCTTGTCAAACTCAGAGATCATTGATATGACGATATATCCATACAAAAACACTGCAATGCTGCCCATGTCTACGACACACTTAAGGCGTGAACGCGCGCAAGCTGTAACGCTTGGTACGCCGCTATTTGAAAAATTAGCCGTTAAGCGCAAGGCGATTATGACGCTGCTGCTCATTACTTTTTTACTGCACCCTACCGCCGAGGCGTTAGCAACTTGCAGTGATCGTTTCCCAGAAAATACCCCTAGCCGTGATTTCACCTTAAAAGATGACGGCACGGCATTACATACCAAAACGGGGTTAATTTGGTCACGTTGCAGCATGGGGCAAACCTGGAAAAGTGGGCAATGTACTGGCGTGGCAAGCCGACATGGTTTTACGGGAGCATTTGAGCAGGCGAAAGTGGCAAATGCTGCACAGTATTTAGGCTTTAACACCTGGCGACTGCCCGCTATAGAAGAATTGCAAACGATTGTAGAATTTCATTGTGTAAACCCAACTATTAATGAAACGGTGTTCCCCAATACGCCCTCCAGCTGGTATTGGTCAGCTTCAAGTTACCCTGAGTTTCCCTGGTACGGTCAACCGATTGATTTTGGCAACGGTACGGATGATATTTTTTATAAAATTACTTATGAGGCCTATCCGTTTCCGGTTCGCTTAGTACGAAGTCCCAAGCCTTTCGACCCGCAATCGCTAGGTGTTGATACGGATGATGATGGCATCAATGATGCACTGGAAATAACCCAAGGCTTGAACCCAAACCTCAAAGACAATGATATTAGCCGTGATGATCGCTTTGTCGCGCAGTTGTATCGTGACCTGTACTACCGTGAAGCCAGCAGTAAGGAGTTAGAGCTGCAAGTGCCATTGCTGAAAAAAAGTGCTAATAGAGTTGAACTAATTATTGCTCTGGCTTCAGCGCCGGAGTTTCAACAACAGCAATTGCAGTTGGCAACGGTTATGGCGCTCGCCATCAATAATGACATAGCAACGCGTGAGTGGCTGAATGAATGGCGGAATGCTTTGCAAAAAGGCCAAAGCAGTACCGCGTTAATTGATGTATTTATGCAAAAAAGTGCGCTGCGGGACAGTTATCTTACGGCGAATAATCAAAACTACAGTGCAGATTTGGGCGCGCGACTATTAGGCAGAGACCTAACAACACAAGAAGTACAGGATGGTGAAGACCATCAGAAAACCATGACCCGTGCCGAATTTACCCAGTATTGGTTAAATTCGCTGGCGTTGAAAAAAATAGCCTTTTCACAGCTATTGGTTATTCAAATTGCCGACTTACTGGCTCATTATCCACTGGATTCGGCAAACTTAACGGCTTACAGCGAGCAGCTTGATAGCGGTAAGCTCAGAAGTGCTGATTTAATTCAGCTGGTGTTAAATTCGTCGCTGTATCGCCAGCGCTTCATGCCGGTAGCGAATTAACGTGGTATCTCCCTTAACAATAAGTGAAATGACACATGTTTCTTTATACCGATACCCCTAAAAAATGTGTAGCGATGCATTTAACAAATACTAAGCATTTGAAAAATAAAATAAAAAAACAGAATTATTGGTTTGGCACACATAATGCTTTATATCAATAACAGATGCTTTAATCGGCAAGATTAAACCATCATACGCTTTAGGATGAGGCCGCAAGGATGCAGGGTGGGGGAGTTGTAGGGCTTCCCCATTTTTTTGATTTTTTTTAACTCTTTTATGAGGATGCTATGTCTTTAACCATCAGCGAAGAATGTATCAACTGTGATTTATGTAGACCTGAATGCCCTAATGAGGCGATTAGTCAAGGTGATAACACCTACTTTATTGACCCGATGTTATGCACTGAATGTGTTGGCCATCACGATGTATCGCAATGCATAGAGGTTTGTCCAGTGGATTGTATTAGCAAAGACCCTAACAATGTTGAGGATCATGATTCATTATTCAAAAAATACAGCAAGCTGGTGCATTAAGCCTGTTTTTGCTTATCTCTCAATGTGAAATGTTCGTGTTAAATGCCTTGTTAATGCGTGAAATAACCTATTTGTAACGGAGCTGGAAAAAAATTATACGCAGAAAATTTAGCAGAAAAATTAAGTATGTTATTGAATAATATTAACTATTAATCTTACAAAACACACTTGGCCTAAAAAATGCATTGATCCATACATCAGTGGTTTTTCAAGCCATACTACAGGCAAAGATTGCTTAGGTTGCCTATGAATGCGGTCTATTCCAAATAGTTTTAGGATGGGGTAGCAAGGATGCTGGGTGGTGGGGGAGGATGTTTCTCCCCCATTTTTATAAACGTTATCCGAGATAAATAATGCAAAAAATAATACTTAACAAGTTCGCTGCGACAAAAGATGGCACACCGCATCTTTCTAATACACAAAAAATAGCGGCAACGGATAAAACACCCACATGGCTAGTGACCTTAACGCCTTGGATGGCAGGTGTGGGCATTGCGGTCGGTCACGCACTAACTTCGTCTAATTGCAGTATTCCAAAGCAAGGCAGTTGCAGTGCCTGTGGTAGTTGCGTAGTGGCACTGGGTTCGTTGACAGCGTGGGCGGTCATTAAGCAGCGCAGTAACGAGCAGCCTTTTTATGAGCAAACCACAAAATAAAGCGCCAGTACTATTTAGAATCATAAGATGTACCGAGGGTTGATGTGTATCGCTCCCCCTTCCTCGAACTAATGCGCATTAAAAATGGCATATGCCAGATAAACAGGCAACGCTTCGAAGGCAAACAATAACCAATGACTTTCGTTAGGGACCCTATAAAAATAATACACACCGGGCGCATCATCGAGTGATTTCAAAAAAAGGTAAGGCTGCAATGCGCAAGGAGAGCAACGAGTTGATGCCTACCGATTTTTTTTCTACGTGGGTAAAGAAAAAACCTAGTTCGCTGACTGTATGTGGCTTTTTAATGCTCAGCGCAGCTAGTCATGCTGATAATTGGCACGGTTCAATTACCTCTAAGCTGCACGTTGATAATCGACTGACTCAAGGCAGCAGTTTTTTTGCTGAAGCCATCGGTCGCTTTGAGTATCAAAATAAACAGCTTGATCTGCAAGGCGGCGCGGATGTGTTATTAAGAGGCGGTAATTATGACCTTAATAACCGTCAGGAATTCTACCGCTTGTTTTTGCAAAAAGGTTTTAGTTCGATCAATACCACGGTAAAAATGGGGCGTTTTGAACAAACCGATGCGATGGGATTTTATACCTTAAACGGCGTCAATGCCGCCTATCAAAACGATAAAAAAGATATGACGCTGGAGGTTTATGCGGGTCAGCCACAGCGGTTTGATGATTTGCAATCGGTAAAAGGCAATGTGGTGTCAGGTGCTAAAGGTTTTTGGCACCATGAACCCAAGTGGCGTAGTGAGTTAGCAAGGCTTTCCGTCGATGCGCTGGATGTGCGCTTGGGGTATCAGTATTTTGAAGGTCAGGATATGAGCCGCTATAACCCCTCGAATACGGCATCAACACAGTTAATTAACAATGCTGGGGCACATAAAGCGTCGCTGGGTGCAGCTATTTCTGGGCAATTATTGTGGCCTTGGTTGAAAAAATATGAAACCCGCTTGATTGGCGTGTACCGCTTTGATACGGATACACTTGAAGATTTACAGACAGAAACCCAGTTGGATGTTAATGATAAAACCCGTATCCGTGGCTCTTATGAATATTACAACCCAAACCGCTACGCAACACCCACCTTTAGAGAGCAGTTTTACAGTCAACAGGGTTTTGGTAAACAACAGTTGCTGCGCGCATCGGTACACCATCAATGGCAGAATTATTTAACGTTTTTTGTCGGCGGGATTCATTCCGCACAAGTATCCGGTGATGATGGTTATGGCTTTAATGGGGGTGTAAGCAGCCGTTACATTCGAAATTTTAACGTGGCGCTGGAAGTCGATCACCTCACTATTTATCAAGACAGTGTGACGGCTTACTATCTAAAAAATGAATACTTCGTTAATTCACGCAATAGCGTAATTCTGTCCTTAGCTTTGCGCGATGAACAAAAACAGTTGTATGGGCAAAACTGGGTAAAAGGCGCGGAAACACGCTGGAATTACATGATAAAAAACAATATTGTACTGGGACTTACGGGTAAATATATTTGGAACTCCCGTGATGAGTTGGCGGATGAATTTCTGGCCGCCGCCCAAGTAACCTACTATTTCGATAACTTTAAACCTAAAACAGCGCAATGAATAGACTGTTAATGCTGTTGTGCTTAATTTGTTTTAGCGGCGGCGTATTTGCCGACAAGCCTTCTTTGAAAGAAAAAACCTGGTGGGAAAAACGTAACACCCGTGAAGATATTTATTATCCGCATGTGATTCATAAGCAATCGATGGAACTGGAAGGGGATAGTTGCATGCTCTGCCACACCTTCGCCAAAAATAAGCTGACCAATGAAAAGCATTTAAAAGCGATTAATACCATTGCCAATGAAGCACTGGAAAAAGTGTGTCATGACTGTCACGTTACCGATTTAAGAGCGCCGTGGCGTTGTGAACTTTGCCACACCGATAAGACCAAAATTTGGCCGGATGATCATAATTTTAATTACATACCCCATCATGGTGAAGATGCGCGGCGTGATGAGGCCATTTGCCGAACTTGCCATCTGGACGTTTCCTATTGTTCAGATTGCCATTTTAAACGTGACTTGTCCGGGGCGAATTATCACCCGATGGGCTATCAGACCATGCACGGCATAGAAGCACGCATTATGGCGTCTAACTGTGGGCGTTGCCATAACAGCTTTTATTGTGATGATTGTCACCGGGATAAACGCTAATGTTGCTTAAGTTTACACCGCGCATGTTGTTGTCTGTTTTTGCCGGACTACGCACAGGCGTACGGCTTTTATTGCTGCTGTGTTTGGTGCAGTCGGCATGGGCAGCCAATACGATAGATGTATCCGTTGCCAAAAATAATTTATTACTAACGCCTGTACATGGTGGCAATGGTTCGGCATGGGGACGCGATCGCTGTAACAGTTGCCACGTTATTAATACTATCCATAAAGATGCGTTACCGGTTATTCGCGAGATCGCTAAAAATAAAGGCTACCCTGCCTGCGCTGGCTGTCATGGGGATAATGGTGTTAATGGCACAGTACGCGCGTGTGTGGTTTGCCATAACCCGCAGGATTTACCGCAATCGCCGGTACTAAATGAACCTAAAAATCATAATTTCGATACGACAACGAATAGCAGCCTGAAAGATAAAGACTGTTTAGCCTGTCATCGTGCCTCTGATATGGATGGTCAATTTGAGAATAACGTTGATCTCACCCCGCTCCCTAATCAAGCGCAAGCGGATTTTAGAATTAAAAATACCGATCCTAAAAATGCTCTTAGTGCGTCTGAAGACGACTTTTTAAGCATTGATGTACACGGTGAACGTAACGGTTCTGGAACGACGGTGTACGCAGGACTGCGGAATGGTTATAAATATCAAAGCAGTGTCGACTGTACTGATTGCCATGCCATGCACAGTACGCATAACGATAAATTGATTATCGGTGATTCCTCCGCGGGGGTTTTCAAATTGGATGCTACTTTTAGACAGGCAAAATACGGCGTCAATGTGAGCAAAGATGATGATGCCCAGTTGTGTGTGCTTTGTCATGTGATGAGCAAACCCATTGGTCAAGCGGGTAAAGATACCGGAAATGGTTTGGCTGGCGTACATTTGGCTGGTGCGGGCAGTAATTGTCGTGACTGTCATGCGCACGGTAAAGATGAAAAAAACCTAGAAGTAAATAATCCGACCAATAATCGCCAGACTGGCCATTTACTTTTAACTCCGACGCACGGTAAAGACGGTAATGGCACGGCATGGGGTATTAAACAATGCGACAACTGCCATTCGATTAGTTTAATTCACAAAAATGCGCCGAATAGCAAAAACATTGCCGAGCAAAAAGGCTAGGGCGCTTGCACGGGTTGCCACGGCAGTAACGGCACAGA
>JAPLRW010000151.1 GCA_026398935.1 Methylococcales bacterium | reverse complement strand
GCCTTAAGAGCGGGGCAAATCATTCATCGCACCCGGGAATTCGTCCAATCGCATAAAAAAGCGTGCTCAATCACCCGCCTTAATAACTTGATTCATGAGTGCGTTAATCTATGTACCGCAGAACTTAAACAAAACAATATACAACTGCTATTTGAACTGGAAAAAGACCTGCCGCCTGTTTATGTTGACCGGATACAAATTGAGCAAGTGCTCATTAATTTAATTAGAAATAGCATTGATGCACTGTTAAGCCTACTAAAAAAACAACAACATACGCTCATTATTAAAAGTCAATTGATGGATAACCATGACATACGCGTGAGCGTAAAAGATAACGGCGTTGGCATTACCAAAGAACAACAACAAAAAATATTGACGCCTTTTTATACCACCAAAACCAGTGGCATGGGTATGGGGCTATCCATCAGCCGCTCACTGATTGAAGCCCATAGAGGAACACTGTCTTTTAATAGCGAACTGGGTGAGGGCAGCACGTTTTATTTTACACTGCCCGCCTATACCGTCGAAGATCAAGACCTTCATTAAGGTAGGCCGCATTCCATGCACCCAATAACCGTCTTGGTGCGTGGAATACGGCACATTATTACATTTTCATCCCTTAATTATTTAGCGCCCTACTCAGATTTATTGCTACAGCAAACCAATACTGGATTGATTACGCGTGTGTAATATCCAACACCAACTTACCGCTCACATGTCCCGCTTCGATAAGCGAATGAGCTGCCGCGGCCTCGGCCAGCGGAAATATCTGACTGACATGGATACGCAGCTTACCTTGATCAATCCATTTCGCACATTGATTTAGCATGGTAATTTGCAACATCCTTGCGGTGTCAAGATTTCGTAAGGCGGGAGTGAGCATTAATTCAAAACCAATGAGTAAATTACGCAGCCGCGCTTCAGATAAGTCCAATTGTCCCGGATCTAATAAAGTGATTAAACGTCCAAAATGCGCCGTTGCCGCGATGCTTTGTTTAAAGACCTCAGCACCTACGGTATCAATGACTAAATCAGCACCTTTACCCACCGTAAGCGCATTAACACTCACCGCAAAATCTTCCAGCTGATAGTCAATCACTTCATCAGCCCCTAACGACCTGGCAAAAGCCGCTTTTTCCGCACCGCTCACCGTGGTAATCACTCGCGCACCTTGTTGTTTTGCCAACTGTATGGCAACATGCCCTACACCACCCGCTCCCGCGTGAATTAGCACCGTTTGCCCAGCAGTTAATCCACCGCGATCAAACAATGCTCCCCACGCAGTAATTAACACCAACGGCCCTGCAGCGGCTTCCGCATAACTTAAAGTCTTCGGCATGGCGGCTACCCAGCGTTCATCTAACACCGTGTATTGCGCATAACAACCCGCATCAAGTCCTAATCCACCATTAAAAAACCAGACGGCATCACCGACGCTAACGCCCTGCACCGCAGCACCTATCGCAACAATTTCACCCGCACCATCACAGCCTAATATCGCCGGTAACGGTTGCGCTGACAGTAAACCGCCGCGCCGGAGTTTAGTATCAATAGGATTAATACCTGCCGCGAATAACTTAACTTTTACTTGCGTTGGCTGGGTGATAGTAGGCTCGGTAATGTTCTGTAACTGTAAAACATCCGGCGCACCGATAGCGGTCATTAACATTGCTTGCATAAAAATAGCCTCGTTAGTTTTAAATCATTATCGTGCAAATAGGCACTCAGCAACGGATGCCACCCATTGCGGCTTAATTAAGCCATTGCTGTCGATAAGCCTCGTAACTGTCACGCTGCAAAAGCACTAATTGCTGCTGATTAAGCGTATAAATATCCGGCAAAGGATAGCCATTAAAGCGATTGGCCTTGATTAAACTATACGCGGCGACATTATCAAATACCACCCGATCACCCAAGCCTAATGGCTGTTCGAATTGATACTCGCCAAACACATCCCCCGCCAAACAGGTAGACCCTACCAATAGGGCGGCATAGCGACCACCGGCTTGCTGCTCAAGTAATATTGGCTGCTGCTGGTATTCAAATACTTCAGGGTGATGGTTAATCGAGGTATCCAATACCACCACCTGCTTGCCATCACTGTAAAAACAATCAATAACACTGCTGACTAAATAACCCGCCTGTTCCACCACCGCTTTGCCGGGTTCAATATAAACCTCTAGCGCGAACGCTTGCCGTAATTGTTTAACTAACGCAATAAAGGGGCTATGGTCAGTGATGTCACTGAATAAGTAACCGCCCCCTAAATTAAGCCAACGCAACTGCGCAAACTGCTTGCCCAACTGATAGCGCAAAGCCGCCACGGTTTGCAATAACGGCGCAAAATCCGTAGCGGCAAACACGGTATGAAAATGTAAACCTGCCACCTGTGGCGGCAAGCCCTGTTCGCCTAAAGCGTGAATATCAATCCCCAATTTAGAGTGCAAGCGACAGGGATCAAAACGCACATCCGGCGCGAAACTTAACTTAGGATTAACCCTTAAACCTAATGATGCCGATCCCGACGGTAGCTCGGAAAAACGCTGCCATTGATTAAGCGAATTAAAACTAATATGGCTACAAAGCTGCATTAATTCCGGTAATTCTTCCGTACGTAGACCAGGCGTAGTCAGGTGAATACTGCCCTGCCCGGCTAACACTTGCTGAGCCAGACGCGCTTCATATAACGAGCTAACCGAAAAGCCATCCACTACCGCCATCGTCCAGCGCATAACACTCGCTAACGGTAACGCCTTAATGGAATACAGCACCTTACAACCGCTGTGTTTTTTTAACGTGGCTAACTGTTGCAGATTATCCTGCACCCGTTGCTGATCGATTAAAAAGACCGGTGAACGGGGCAAGCGCTGTTTTACGTGTTCAATGTGCATAGCGTT
>JAPLRW010000111.1 GCA_026398935.1 Methylococcales bacterium | reverse complement strand
GCTTAATGGCTTATCCTCTGGCTGAGGGCTTGCATTAAACACCTGCATTTCACAGCCTGAAACCAAATAACTGCCTTCATCGCAATAAACCAGCCAAGCATAATCAGCAACGGGAGATTCTACAAGCAATGACCTGGCTTTGCCTCTTGCATCGGTAAAAGTTAAACAATAGCCCACTTTTAACAGCTTAAAAACCTGCTCGGAAATCGGTACGCGTAGTTGGCTATCGTCATCGGCACGCTTTAAATAGAGGTCTGATTGCGCATTAATTAACAGCAAACGACCCGGCACTAACAGTTGCCCCAGCGCATTTTTTTTGATTTTTATATGGTGTACAGGCGGGCCTAAACGAATGGCTCCTGTTCTGATTTTATGGCCGGCCAAATCCATCAAAATCCTGCATGAGCGTTGTAATTCTGCCTCAGCTCGGCGGATATTTCTAATCATTGCATGCCAGATGACTGGGTCGTCATGGGCACAGTTGATGCGAGCACAGGTCATGCCCTTGTTGAGTAAATCGCAGATTAAGTTGTAATTCCAAGCCGCATCGGTGCCCAAGGTAACCATAATATGCGCCTTACTTTTTTCAAAATAAGCACCAAAAAGTTCCACCGTGTGTTGTTCCAATAATTGTTGACCTCTATTGAAGCCAAATTCACTGGGATTTTTACCGACAGGTTCATAGTGAGCATCAGTGGCACGTTGCAATATATCTATCAGCGCATCCAACGTGCATAGCACAGATGCTTCGGCTCGACCTAAGGAAGATAAGCCTGCTTGCGATAATCGCACTTGCAAATGTCGCAAATCAAATTGTCTAAGCGCTAGATAGTGCGCCAAGTTAGTGGCACTTTTGGTAAATACGCCCGCGCGGTAAAACGGTGTAAAGGATTTCAGCCGCTGGTCAGCGTTGACGGTTATTTTATCCCTAATCAGTTGGATGTCCTCCAATAATTGCGACAAAATGGCACGATAGGGATCATTAGGGTCATTGATGGGTAGCGTTGTTTTAGGCATATTTTTCAGAAAGCATTTTTAGTAGTCATACAGTTACCTTGGCTAAAGGCAGCAAGGTCAAGTAATTAAGCTGATGATAAATAATCACTGTGAAAACAATATGACAATTTTAAAAAGATCTGCGTAGTACGCCCAGTAATTCATTACGAGAAATTAACGGTTAGGCGCGCACTGTGCTAGCCATATCGGATAGCGGCTTGTTTACGGAAGGATTCAATCATTGAATTGCAAAGTTGGTTGAATAAGCCGCTCAAAAGCAAGCTCAGTAATGTATTGGAAAACTCAAAAGTAAAATGCAGCGAAATAATACACGCATGCGTTCCTATCGGGCTGAAACGCCAAGCGCCTTCGAGCGATTTAAAGGGGCCATTTTCCAGATGTATTAAGATGGAACGGCCTTTTTCCATGGTATTAACCGTTGTAAATTCAAAGCCGAGATTACCTGCGGCAATTTTCATGGTAGCTCTTGATGTATGATCCTCCGTTTCATGAACTTCCGATGCCACGCATAAAGGAATGAAGCTTGCGTATGAATTAATATCATAAACCAGATCGTACATTTGATCAGCTGTATAGCCTACAGTTACTTGCTTTCGAATACTGGGCATGAACCTATTACTATTGCGAAGTGTATAAATAGCATCCGTTAACGGACTGGTTTCTTATGGTGTTGGGGCTTTCGGCTCGATATACTTTATTATTAAAAGTATATCGAGCCGAAAGCGTCAATTAATTAGCGATAGGTAATGGTTTACGGGCTTTATGGCAGCCTAACATGCCTGAAAATATAGATTTTGCCGAAACCTCGCAATAACCCTGCTTTTCAAGGAGCACGGTCAACTCTTCCGCCGAATAAAAAATTTCCAGCGCATTGATAAAGTATTGAATCAGATTTAACGCCGCCGGACTGCTACGAAACAGAAATCCAGTTCCGCTAAGGCACAGACGCAAATAAGCGTAATACATCTTTTCGACTATTCGGTTACTGGGTCTTAACATATCGCAGTGGTAAAAATGCCCACCCGGTTTAAGTACACGATTAATTTCGCCAAACATATGGGCGATTTTTAAGTGGCGTGAAGCGAACTGCAAGGTGACGACATCAAAATGATTGTCGGGAAAAGGTAAGCTGTGTACATCGGCAATCACACTATTAATGTGAAATCCCAAGCGCTCTGCTCGTTGGCGGCCTACTGCCTGCATATCGACACTGCGATCAATAGCATTAATTTCTAATGTAGGTTCGCGTTTAAGCAAGGCGATACCAATCGCATTCGTTCCCGCACATACATCCAGCACGCGTTGATTGGGTTGCAATTCAATCATCGACATAAAACAGCGCAAAAACCAGCCCCAACAACCCAAACTGGCCACTTGATTGCCGCGATCATAGTAGGGGGCAATGTTTTTAAACGCATCATTGAGTTGCTCTGACCAAACTGCGCTAAAAGCAGATTCACGAACTTGTTCACGCTTGGTAAGTGGTGGTAACGCCATAGGTAAAATCTCCGAATTTAAAAATTTAGTGGGGTTTATCGGTAGTGTGTTGTGGCGTCAGTAAAAAATAGCGGCTCAATATTGCACAGGCTGATGTTTTATTTCTGCGTATTCGTTGCATGTAAGCCGCATTCTTTTTTATGCCCAGCTTCCCACCACCAACGGCCTGCTCTTTCATGCTGATTCGGTAATACGGGACGGGTACACGGCTCACAGCCAATGCTGATAAATCCTTGCTCATGCAAGGCATTATAAGGAACTTGATAGGCTTCAATATGATCCCACACTTGCGCCGATGTCCAGTTCAGTAAGGGATTGAATTTTACCAAGGTATGCGTATCCGTTGAAAAGGCACTGTCTCGTTCGACGGCGGGGATTGCTTGGCGTGTATCCAAACTTTGGTCTTTACGCTGTCCGGTAATCCAGGCATCTAAATTCGCCAGCTTGCGCCGCAATGGTTCGACTTTGCGAATGCCACAACATTGTTGATGCCCGTCTTCATAAAAGCTAAACAAGCCTTTTTGTTTAACAAACGCATCCAATAGCACACGGTCTGGCGTCAGTAATTCAATATCAATTTTATAATGCTGCCGAACTTTTTCGATAAATTGATAGGTTTGTGGGTGTAATCGTCCGGTATCCAGACTAAATACCTGAATGTCTTTACGAATGGCTAATGCCATATCAATTAAAACCACGTCCTCTGCGCCACTAAATGAAATAGCGATATTGTCAAAACTTTCCAATGCGGTTTGTAAAATTTTACGCGGTTTTTGGTTACTTAATTCGGTTTGGTAGTGGCTTATATCAAAGGGGATCATAGTACCTACTGTAAGACGTGCGTTCAAAGAAGAGGGCTGTAAAATCAATCAGCCACCCTCTTTAAAGCAGAGGGTGTAGGGAGATTTAATGCTGTGCAAAGTAATGTGCTAAAAAGTCATCAAAGGACACGTTATCATTGGCTTCGATGACTTTTTGCTTGGTCAGCGAGGCAGTTGCCAGGGCATTAAATTCAGTCATTACCGATGCGCTGGGGGCTTGCTGTTTGAAATACTGCTTATGCTCCGCCGATTTGTTCAAGGCATACTCACCAAAGCACTGCTGGGTATTGCGCATATCCGATAAAATACGCGCTGAAGGGGTTAAATCCGGATTATCGACTACGGATTGTTGTAACGCCAGCGCTTGACTGTAGGGACGCTCAGCATTGTCGGCATCTAAAATATGGCAGACAGGCTGCATAGCCGTTAGAATGTGATTGGCCCATGTTTGTAGCGGTATTTTTACGCCATCCTGTTCTAGCGCTAAGCCGGGTTGGCGACCATTGTGTGCTACTGCCAGTTGATTAGCATTGTTAATCTGCACTTCGTTACCCGTATGCGCTGGGCTGTCTTCTAGCAAGCAGGTCAGTAAAAAGGCTTCTAAAAAATACGCTGTAGACAGTTCAATACCGATAGGGTTGTACAGATTCAAATCCAGGGAACGCATTTCAACATAGCGCACGCCGCGTTTTTTTAACGCCAAGGTTGGTTTCTCTCCCGCATTGATAATTTGCTTGGGACGCATGGTGCTGTAGAACTCATTTTCAATTTGCAGGATATTACTGTTAAGCTGCAAATAGTCATTATCCACTTTAACGCCGATCTTTTCGTAATCAGGATACGGTGTGCTAATGGCTTCCCCTAAGGTTGCAACATACCCGGACAATGAGTTGTAATCGATGCGGAGGTTTTCCTGATTTTTGCTTTTATAGCCAATATCACTCATACGCAACGAAGTGGCATAAGGGTGATAAAGCGTACAGGCATCAAATTCATCAAATTGCGCCATCAGTTCCGGACGACTGCCAAAGAAGCTTTTGCAGATGGCGGGTGATGCACCAAATAAATACAACACTAACCAGCCCGTCTTCTGGAAGTTACGCACCAAGCCAAAATAGGCGGCATTAATAAATGCCTGTAAATCCTGCTCGGTTTTTTGCTGTG
>JAPLRW010000014.1 GCA_026398935.1 Methylococcales bacterium | reverse complement strand
GGTGGTGGACATCTTTTTTCTGATACGTTAGAACAGCACAATGCCGCTGTAAATACTTATCAACGCAAGCAACGTCATTGATACTATGATCAAAGGTAAATTTATTACGCTGGAAGGCGGGGAAGGTGTCGGTAAGTCGACTAATATTGACTTTATTCGGGCTTATTTAGAAGCGCACCACATTCCCTTAGTGATGACGCGAGAGCCAGGCGGAACGCCATTAGCGGAAAAAATTCGCGGGTTATTGCTGGCCTCCCAGACAGAAAATATTTCCGAGCAAACGGAGTTGTTGTTAATGTTTGCAGCAAGATCACAACACATTAATCAGGTCATTCTTCCTGCGTTATCTGCCGGAAAATGGGTGTTATGTGATCGCTTTACCGATGCAACGTACGCCTATCAGGGCGGCGGTAGGCGCATGGATATTAAAACCATTGAGTGGCTAGAGCGGATAGTACAGGGAAATTTAAAGCCTGATTTGACGTTATTGTTGGATGCTCCGGTTAATATTGGTATGCAGCGCGCCGAACAGCGGGGCACGTTAGATCGCTTTGAACAAGAAAAACTGCATTTCTTCGAGGATGTCAGGCGCGCTTATTTATTACAAGCCAACCTTAACCCAGAACGGATTAAGGTCATTAACGCCAACCAATCATTAGCCAATGTGCAACAAGTGATTATTGAGACCTTGCAACGGTTTATGTTATGACGACTGGTTTGGCACTGCTGCCATGGCATGATGCTTATTGGCAGTCTTTGCAGCAATATTTGCTGCATAAGCGTGTGCCACAGGCGTTGTTGTTGTCAGGGAATAGTGGCTTGGGTAAACATCAGCTCGCCCTGCAATTTGCCGATGCCTTATTATGCGAAGCACGGCTGCCAAATGGTTTTGCTTGCGGTCATTGCCATGGGTGTTTATTACAAAAAGCGGGTACGCACCCTGACTTTATAGCTGTACAACCGGAAGAGCCGGGGAAAGGTCTGGGTATTGATGTGATTCGCCGTTTATTGCCTGTATTAACCTTGAAGCCGCAGTTTGAAGGATTCAGGGTGGTGATGATTAATTCGGCTGAGTTGCTCAACATGAATGCAGCCAATGCTTTTTTAAAGTGTCTTGAAGAGCCAAACGAACGCACGGTTATTATTTTGGTCAGTGCGAATGCTGGACGTTTACCGGCAACTATTCGGAGTCGCTGTCAGCAGCTTAAAATAGCGTCGCCATCACGCGCTGTTGCCACCGAATGGTTAATGCAACAAAACGTACTTACCGATCACGCTATCTTATTAAACTTGGCACAGGGTGCGCCTTTTCTGGCGTTACAGTTGGCGCGTGAAAACAGCATTGCGTTGCGTAACAGCTGTTTTGATGAGTGGCTGGGTATTGCCCGGCAACAACATAATCCGGTGGCTATCGCCGAACGTTGGCAGAAACTACCTAGCGTTCCTCTGTTAAGTTGGATCAGTTCCTGGGTGGTTGATTTGATTAAACGTCAGTATAACGTGCAGGGTTCTCATTTTTATAATCCCGATTTGCAAACGGTATTGCAGGACGCGCAAAAGCCGCTAAACTTAAAAGCGTTATTTGCATTATATGATGTGGTATTAACGACGCAAAAACAGATTCACACCCAATTAAACAAGCAGTTATTGATTGAAGTGATTTTAATACAGTGGTTTAACTTGAATTGCCGAGATTAATTTTATGGCCGAAGCTCCTAGACAAAGTATTTTGTCGCTATCCATTAAAGATAAAAATGCCCTGTATGCGGCATACATGCCTTTTATAGTACATGGTGGATTATTTATTCCCACCGATAAAGATTATCAGCTTGGTGAGGATGTCTTTATGCTGCTTAATCTGATGGAATCGGCAGAGCGTCTCCCGATTGCAGGTACCATTATCTGGAAAACGCCCGCTGGTGCAGAGGGGTATCGGACTGCCGGTGTGGGTGTGCAGTTTAATGGTCACGATGGAGGAAGTGCCCGCACTAAAATAGAAAATTATTTAGCCGGTGCATTAGCCGGAGAGCGTTCAACGCATACCCTGTAATTGATATTCTCTCGTCCGTATTGTTAGTGATTTAGGCTGATTGCCAAAAAATTCTGCTTTTTCAGCCAGTTTTGGTAGACTGGCTTCTCCTCAAGATTGTTATTCTTTTCCCTATGTTTATTGATTCCCACTGTCATTTAGATCGAATTGATCTGAGCCCTTACCAGAATGATTTTGCCTGTTTCGTGCGCGAGGCAAAGCAGCAGCAGATTGACCACATGCTCTGTGTTGCCATTGATTTAGAAGCTTTTCCGTCTATGGCCGCTTTAGTGGCGGATTATGAAATGATTTCATTAAGCGTCGGCGTTCATCCTAATGCGCACGAAGGCCATGAGCCGACGGTAGACGACTTAATCACCCTGGCTGAGCCAAAGAAGATTATTGCCATTGGGGAAACTGGTCTGGATTATTTTAGGAGCGAAGGCGATCTTACTTGGCAGCATGATCGCTTTAGAACACACATTCGCGCAGCTATTGCGACGCAAAAGCCCTTGATTATTCACACGCGAGAAGCCAAGTTGGATACCTTACGCATCCTGAAAGAGGAAGGTGCTGAGGCGGTAGGTGGTGTGATCCATTGTTTCACAGAAGATTGGGATTTTGCTCAGTCGGCAATGGACTTGAATTTCTATATTTCTTTTTCAGGTATTGTGACCTTCAACAGTGCTAAAGCCATACAAGAAACCGCACAGAAAATGCCTAAAGACTTGTTTTTAATTGAAACAGATTCACCGTATTTAGCACCGGTTCCTTTTCGTGGGCGACCTAATTACCCTCTGTATGTAAAGCATGTGGCAAGCCGTATTGCCGAATTACGGTGTACGTCGGTAGAAGAGATCGCGCATGCTTCAAGTGCTAATTTTAAGCGACTATTTGGGTTGGTTGATTAATGCTAATGTTACACTAACGGCTATCTTATTTAACTTTATGGACGGACACCATGCCACAAAACGCAGATAACTTGATTTGGATCGATCTTGAGATGACAGGATTAAATCCTGATCCAGATGTCATTATTGAAATAGCGACTATTGTAACGGACAAAGATTTGCACATTTTGGCGCAAGGCCCCGTGTTAGCGGTGCATCAAAGTGATGCGGCTTTAGCGGCAATGGATGACTGGAACCAGCAACATCACGGGCAATCAGGACTGATTGAGCGCGTTAAACGCTCTACCGTAGATGCGGCAGCCGCAGAACAAGCGACGCTGGCGTTTTTGGCGGAATGGGTGGGCGCGGGTATTTCGCCGATGTGCGGTAATAGCATTGGGCAGGATCGGCGCTTTTTAGTGCGCGAAATGCCAAAATTGGAAGCGTATTTCCATTATCGCAGCATTGATGTATCCACCTTAAAAGAGTTGGCTGCGCGTTGGGCCCCTGCGTTAAAAGATGGCTTTAAAAAGCAATCCGCGCACATCGCTTTGGATGATATTAAAGAATCCATTGCAGAATTACAGTATTACCGTGAGCATTTTATCCGGTATTAAATAGTAAGCATTGCGGGTGATGGTATCAGGTGGTTCGGTAGGTAATGGTTTTGCAATAACCTTAGCGGTAACTTGATTAGGGTGATACGATGCAAAAAAAACACAGTATCACAGAAAAACTCATTGGTTCTCCTTATGAATCAATGGACGCACGCACGCAAAAAGTCGCGCGGCACATTACTGAACGAAAGTTTATTTCAAGAAATACCGCAAAGGAGCTTGATGACACCATTACCGTCGGACAACGTGCGGCTGATGCAGTCGCTAATTTTGGCGGTTCTTGGACGTTTATACTGTTATTTGCGATTGTCCTGATTTTTTGGGTGGTTTTAAATTCTTATATTCTGGTTAACTACAATAAAGCCTTTGATCCTTATCCCTATATTCTTTTAAACTTATTTCTGTCTATGCTGGCGTCGATTCAAGCGCCTATTATTTTGATGTCACAAAACCGGCAAGCAGAAAAAGACCGTTTAAATATTGAGCATGATTACGAAGTCAACCTGAAGGCTGAGCTTGAAATTATGTTGTTACATGAAAAAATAGACCAGTTACGGGACAGTCAATGGAATGCGTTAATCGCTATTCAGAAAGAGCAGTTAGCATTATTGGGAAATTTGATGGAGAAAACGCCTTAACACCCCGTACACAACGATTAACCCATTATTTTATTTAGGTGACCAAGCGCATGTTAGATCCTTATTTACTCAGAACAGAATTAGATCATGTTAAAAAAGAACTCAGTCGCCGCGGATTTGTGTTGGATGCAGATACGTATGGCGCGTTAGAAGCACAACGTAAAGCCATTCAAGTTAAAACGCAGGATTTGCAAAATCAGCGTAATAGCGGCTCTAAGCTGATCGGTCAGGCCAAAGCGAAAGGGGAAGATGTTCAGCCCTTATTGGATGAAGTGCAGTATCTGGGGGATTTGTTAAAAGCCGCCGAAACCGAACTGTCCGACGTGCAATTTAAAATGGCGGAATTGGTTGAAGGTATTCCGAATATTCTGGATACGGCGGTACCGAATGGTAAGCATGAAGCAGATAATGTGGAGGTTTCCCGTTGGGGCGATATACCCAGCTTTAATTTTACGCCGAAAGACCATGTTGATTTAGGTGAAGGCCTTAAAGGTATTGATTTTGAGTTAGGCGTTAAAATTGCCAGCGCTCGCTTTGTGGTATTAACGGGGTCGTTAGCGCGTTTGCAACGTGCCATTATTCAACTTATGCTTGATACCCATACGCAAGAGCATGGTTATACGGAAACCTATGTGCCTTTTTTAGCCAATGCCGAGAGTTTGCGCGGCACGGGTCAATTGCCTAAATTTGAAGACGATTTATTTAAAGCCAGTGACAATCCCGCCTTGTATTTAATTCCAACGGCAGAAGTTCCGGTGACGAATATCGTGCGTGATACCATTGTCGATGCTAAAGCGCTGCCACTGAAATATGTGTGCCATTCGCCGTGTTTTAGAAGTGAAGCGGGTGCGTATGGACGTGATGTGCGCGGCATGATTAGGCAGCATCAGTTTGAAAAAGTAGAGCTGGTGCAAATCGTTAAGCCGGAAGACTCGGAGCAAGCACACGAAGCCTTGACGCAGCATGCAGAAACGATCCTGAAAAAATTAAAACTGCCGTATCGTAAAGTGCTGTTATGCGCAGGCGATACTGGCTTCTCATCCAGTAAAACCTATGACCTCGAAGTATGGTTGCCAGGGCAGGGCGCGTATCGGGAAATATCTTCTTGCAGTAATTTTAAAGATTTTCAGGCGCGGCGTTTACAAGCCCGTTGGCGTAATCCAGAAACAGGTAAGCCCGAATTGGTACATACCTTAAATGGTTCTGGTTTGGCCGCTGGTCGAACGCTGATTGCGGTTATGGAAAATTATCAGGATGAACAGGGGCGTGTGCATATACCGGACGCGTTATTGCCCTACATGGGCGGCATTACCGTCATCGAAGGGTAAAAGACTATGGATAACATCCCGTCAAGGGATGTTATCCCTTCCATTACTAGGTGTTTTTGCTTGCATTAAGCGTCCGAAAAAGTGTGGTTTTCCAGCGAGCTAATCGCGAGATAACCAGTCAAGTACCCCCAATCCTGCACTCATGCCAGTGGCAAAGCAGCCATTGAGTAAATAGCCTCCTGTAGGCGCTTCCCAATCAAGCATTTCCCCGGCGATAAATACGCCGGGTAAGTGCGTGAGCATCAGATTTTGATCGAGATTAGTAAAGGAAACACCTCCAGCCGTACTAATGGCTTCGGCTAAGGGTCTGGTTTCATGGACAGTAATGGGCAACGCTTTAATCTTCGCCGCTAGCGTAAGGGTATCGGCTAGCTGTTCTTTGCTGAGTAACTCATATAATAGTGCAGCCTTAACACCAGAAATACCCACGCGGTTATGCAAATGCTTGGACAGTGACCGTGATCCTCGCGGCTGCGTTAAGTCAGCCAATACGCGTTCGGTAGTACGTCCCGGAGCAAGATCAAGCAAAAAGGTCGCTTTTCCATGCACATTGATCTGTTCGCGCAGTTGTTGCGAAAAAGCATAAATCAGGCTTCCTTCAACACCCTTCGCGCCAATGACCATTTCGCCATGGCGCTGATCGGTGATGCCCTGATCGTTAATAAAGCTGAGCGTTACAGATTTGAGCGGTGCGCCTGCAAATTTTTCACGTAAATGCGGACTCCACGCTACGTTAAAGCCGCAATTGGCGCTTTGTAAGGGCGTAACCTTGATCGCGCGCGCTTGCAATAAAGCAACCCAAGCAGCATCTGAACCCAGTTGTGGCCAACTCGCACCTCCCAACGCCAGGATGGTGGCATCAGGCTTAATTAACGTTTCACCGCTGGGATTAATTATTCTCAATGCACCCTCAGCATCCCACCCTATCCAACGATGGCGCACATGCATGCGTACGCCAGCATCGCGCAGGCGATGTAGCCAAGCTCGAAGCAGTGGCGCGGCTTTCATCTGTTTAGGAAAAACCCGTCCCGAACTTCCAATAAAGGTCTCTATACCCAGCGTATGTACCCATGAACGCAGGTCATCTGGCGGCAGTCGGTCAAGGGATTTTTGTAAGTCAGTCTGACGCTTGCCATATCGGGCACAAAATAAGCCATACGCTTCGCTATGGGTGATATTTAACCCGCCAATACCGGCCAATAGTAACTTGCGACCCAACGAAGGCATAGCATCGTAAATATCTACGTGTACGCCAGCAAAGCTAAGGACTTCGGCAGCCATCAGTCCTGACGGCCCGCCACCGATAATAGCAACGTGCGGAATAGTGTTATCGGTCATAGCGGTATGTTTAAAAGGTATCGACAGAGCGGTATTTTAAACTAAAACGGCGTGATCTATTTGTTGTGTTAAGGGAATACCTTTTACGGGTTTTTCAACAAAGCCAGCATTTCTTCCAGATGCACGATGCTCTTGTCTTTCTGGATGAGCATGGCTTGCTGATGTTCCACAACCAGTTGCAGTTTTTGTACTTCAAATGCAGCTTCTGTTGTTGAACCCATAACTTGTGAAATATTATTGCCATTTTGATTGTTATCGCCAATTAAGCAGGCAATGGCTTTCTCGCCAAACATCAATAACTCCATCAAATCTATATCTAAAGCGTCAGCAATTTGTTCCAGCTTAGGTATATTCGCCTTGGTTTCACCGCGCTCAATTTTTGAATAACCGTTGGTAGACATGCCGAGTTTGGCGGCTAAGTCTTCTTGTGACCAGTTTTTTAATTCGCGCATAAAACGTATTTTTTCCTGAATTTTCATCATATACCAACAAATCAGGTGGAATTAACAACAGACTGTTGATTGTAGCAAGATCAGCTTAAAAGTTACAATTTATCGGGGTTTCTTGGCTGTTTTTGAAGCGTTAGACGGGCGTTATTGGGTGAGAGAGACCGCATGAGTAACGTTATTTTGGCGAATGGCGGTGATGCTTTTGTTCTTAAGGCTTAATGTAAATTTAATTTGAGAGTAAGTGATGATGAAAATTTTTCTACGTGTGACGTTAACGGTGTTGTCTTTTTCAATGACGAACGCTTTTGCGGGTAATAATTGTGCCAACGGATTAAATTGTTTTTCTAATGGGTCTATTACCAACGCAGACGATGTAAACGCTAATTTTAAAACTTTATCGGATAAAATCGGAGGCAGTTCGCCTGGTTCTAATGGGGCTTCTGGTGCTCAAGGCCCTAAAGGTGATACAGGGGCGACTGGGTCACAAGGTGCGCCGGGCGCTCAGGGCGCTAAAGGTGATACAGGGGCTACTGGGTCGCAAGGTGCGGCTGGCGCGCAAGGAACACCTGGTACTCAGGGCGCTAAAGGTGATACAGGAGCGACCGGATCACAAGGTGCGCCTGGCGCTCAGGGATCTAAAGGTGATACTGGTAGTATTAATACAAGTGATTTGAATAACTTACAGGGTCAAATTAATTCATTAAATAATATTTTGAATTCGCTAAAAACAACTGGGATTATTAATGGAGGATTCCAAGTGGGTGATTCAACATGTTCAAAAGTAGGCGATGTAGTAAATCCTGCTACGGGAGCTACTTCCTGCCCTCCAAATTTTACCGCAGTAACAGTTGGGAGGATTTTGCATCCTGAAACAAAATGTGGCGCAGTTCAATTTGTGTGTAAAGGATTCCCAAATTAATTGAGTTTTCATAGATGACTATATAGCGTGATGTCTGTTTCCATCTTACTAATCGCTTAGTTAATTATTGTCACCTACATGGAATAACAATTGAATAGTTACGAAATAAATTAGGATTACTTTATGAAGATTAAATTAGCCATTTTTGGGTTGTGTCTACTTTCCAATGTTGTCTATGCTGACAGTTGGGGCGCCATGCGTTGGGGTCAAAACCCTTGGGGTGCTGACGCATCACCTGAAGCATCTTATGATTTTGGAAGCGGATTATTAATCCTGAAAAATGTGGATGTGAGTGGTCAGCATTATTATGTTGAATTACAGAATCAAGGCTTCGGGAGCTCGTTTGCCTTTGCATTAGGCCATGTTCAACCATTAGATCATGCGGCGAGCACCTACCAGACAGTTTATGATGGTGGTAAAGGCGAATTAAACATTCCTCACGTTTCGGCAGGTGGGCAATATTTTGCTGTGAATATGAAAAATGATAACCTGTTTATATTCAGATTAACGGGCAATCCAATAGCGGTAAGGATGCGAGAGCCAGATGCAGTGATTGTTGATGACACAACAGAGCAAGAGCCAGTAATAGAGACTGAGTAGTTGTAACACGTAAGCCGTTCATGGTTCGACTGGTTCACTATGAACGGCTTAATCGCCTCGTACGTAATTATTCAG
Organism: Methylococcales bacterium; assembly: GCA_026398935.1. Taxonomy (GTDB): domain Bacteria; phylum Pseudomonadota; class Gammaproteobacteria; order Methylococcales; family Methylomonadaceae; genus SXIZ01. Next base: position 5,709 of record JAPLRW010000014.1, on the reverse strand, counting down.
CCCCCCTCTTAGAAAAAAAGTAGTAGGGTGGGCAGTGCTTTCCTGCCCACCATTTATATCACCATACAAACGGTGGGCAAAAAAAACCTGCCCACCCTACATTGTCCACGTTATTTTATTTTCATTCCTAAGCGAAAAGCCCCCCATTATTTAGATTGAATTCCGAATCGCAATAAAACGCAAAACGTTATAATAGCGTCTTTCTATGGACTCTTATGGCGAAAACGATGCAATTACCTGATTTTTCCACTGTTCGCGTGTTAGTAGTGGGTGATTTAATGTTAGATCGCTATTGGCACGGATCAACCTCCAGAATTTCGCCGGAAGCACCGGTGCCAGTGGTGCATGTTAAGCAAGATGAGCAGCGGGCGGGCGGCGCAGGTAATGTCGCGCTAAACCTTGCGGCATTGGGTGCGAAAGCAACCGTAATGGGCTTTAGCGGTAAAGATGAAGCGGCGGAGGTGCTACGGACTATTTTACAGGCCGCTGGGGTATTGTGTTTATTGGAGCAGGTCGATAATTACGCGACAATTAGCAAACTAAGAGTAATGAGTCGGCATCAGCAATTAATTCGACTGGACTTTGAAGACGGTTTTCATACATTGGACAGTGGCTGTTTATTACATCGTTATCATGCTGAGCTGGAGCAAGCGCAGGTGGTGGTGTTATCTGATTATGGCAAAGGTACATTAGCGGCGGTGGAGCAATTTATTGCACTGGCGCGGCGCTTAAAAAAACCGGTATTGGTTGATCCAAAAGGTACCGATTTTAGCCGCTATAAGCACGCTACGCTGCTGACGCCGAATTTAAGTGAATTTGAAGCGGTGGTAGGTAAGTGTCAAGACCTGCAACAGTTGGTTGAAAGAGGCACGAATTTAGTGGCAGAACTGGGGCTTAACGCCTTGTTAGTGACGCGCGGTGAACACGGTATGAGTTTAATCAGTCGTGATGCGCCGCCGTTACATTTGCCTACGCATGCGCGGGAAGTGTTTGATGTGACGGGGGCAGGGGATACGGTTATTTCGGTGCTGGCGGCGAGTGTGGCGGCTAAAAAATCCCTGACGGACGCAACGGTTCTTGCTAATGTCGGCGCGGGTATTGTGGTGGGTAAATTGGGGACGGCAACGGTAACGCCGGAAGAATTTAGTACGGCACTGTGTGGGCAACGGGCGCAGCAGCGTGGCGTGTGCAGTTTGGCTGGCGCATTACAGGTTATCGAACACGCAAAAGCGGCGGGGGAGAAAATTGTCGCGACGAATGGCTGTTTTGATATTTTGCACCCCGGTCATATTCGTTATATGCAGCAGGCAAAAGCCTTAGGCGATCGGTTGATTCTATTGGTTAATAGCGATGCCTCGGTTAAGCGCTTAAAAGGCCCAACGCGTCCGGTGCATGATCTTAATTACCGCATGGAAATGCTGGCGGCATTGGAATGTGTGGATTGGGTGGTGGCGTTTGAAGACGATACACCCGCCGCTATCATAGCGCAACTTTTGCCGGATATTTTAGTGAAAGGCGGTGATTATCAGGATGTAACCGCGATAGTCGGCTATGAGAGTGTGACGCAACACGGCGGAGAGGTAAGAATTTTGCCGTTTGTGGAAGGGCATTCAACCACCCGCATTATTGAAAGTATTCAGGGTAAACAACATGGATAAGCGATGGCTATTGGACAGGGCGCAGCAATACTGGTTATTAGGACGTTTTGATAAACCCATTGGTATTTTTATTTTACTCTGGCCTGCGTTGTGGGCGCTGTGGTTGGCGAGTGATGGTAAGCCGGATTTACGGGTGCTAACGGTGTTTTGTTTGGGCGTGGTGTTAATGCGCGCCGCAGGTTGTGTGATTAACGATTATGCGGATCGTGACTTCGATCCGCACGTAGAACGCACTAAGCAGCGTCCGATTGCCGCGGGAAGAGTGACGCCTAAAGAAGCATTGGTGGTGTTTGCGGTGTTGTGCTTAGTGGCGTTTGGGTTGGTGTTATTGCTGAATGGCTATACGATACTGTTGTCGTTTGTGGGTGCATTTTTGGCGGCCAGTTACCCGTTTATGAAGCGCTATACGCAATTACCGCAAGCGTATCTGGGGATAGCCTTTGGTTGGGCAGTACCGATGGCCTTTGCCGCGCAAACGAATCACATTCCGTTAGTGGCGTGGCTGCTGTATTTGGCGGTGCTGTTATGGGCGTTGGTCTATGACACGATGTATGCGATGGTGGATAAGGAGGATGATTTAAAAATAGGCGTTAAATCCACGGCTATTTTATTTGGTGCGTATGATCGGCATATCATGGCGGTGTTGCAGGTCATCATTGTGGGTTTACTGCTGCTGGTAGGGCATTTAAAGTTATTAGGTGGGGCGTATTACACCGGGGTTTTAATCGCTGCCGGACTGTCGGTGTATCAACAAAAGTTGATTTTTAAACGTGACAAGGCGCTGTGCTTTAAGGCGTTTTTAAACAATAACTGGTTCGGATTGGCGGTATTTGTGGGGATGGTTTTGGATTATGGCTTGCGGTAATGAGGCGGCTTTTGAAGTCACCTCATTAGAGGGATCTATTTAGGCAGAAAAAGACGAGCCACAGCCACAGGTGGTGGTAGCATTTGGATTGCGGATGACAAATTGTGCGCCGTTGACGTCTTCTTTATAGTCAATTTCAGCGCCAGTAAGGTACTGAATACTCATGGCATCGATGAGTACGGTCACGCCTGCCTTTTCAATGCAGGTATCGTCTTCATTGACGTCTTCATCAAAAGTGAAGCCGTATTTAAAGCCGGAGCAACCGCCGCCGGAAACGTATACGCGTAATTTTAAGTTGTCATTGCCTTCTTCAGTAATCAATTCACTTACTTTAGTGGCTGCGTTATCAGAAAAAATAATGGGAGTAGTCATAATGAAATCAAATGAGAGTAATGGTTACTATGAATTATGAGCATACCTAGCGTTTTAGTCAAGAATTATGACTGTTAAATGCTTGTTGCTAAAATGCCAGGTAGTCAGATTTTATCGCGATTATACGTTTAGGGTTATGCGGGCGAATTTGCGTTTGCCTACTTGGTATACGTGCGTTGTTCCCGGTAAAATCATCAATTTAGGGTCGGCTATTTTTTCACCTTCTATTTTGACGCCACCTTGTTTTATCATCCGTATGGATTCAGAGGTGCTCTCGGTTAAACCAGCTTCTTTTAAAATGTTGGCAATAGCGATGCCCTCAATGCCTGCACTTAGGGTGACTTCCGGCATTTCATCGGGGATGGCATTGCGTTGGAAGCGCGCTTCAAAATCGGCTAACGCTTTTTCAGCCGCGGCAACATTGTGGAAACGGGTGATGATTTCCTGTGCGAAACTTACTTTACAGTTTCTTGGGTTCATCTCGCCTCGTGTACAGGCAAGACGCCAATCGTTCACTTGCTGCATCGGTTGAAAACTTAATAATTCATAATAACGCCACATGAGGTCATCTGAAATTGACATGACTTTGCCAAACATGTCTTCCGGCGTATCTTTTATACCAATATAATTACCCAGCGATTTAGACATTTTTTGTACACCATCCAAGCCTTCCAAAATGGGCATGGTCATGGCGACTTGCGGGGCTTGTCCATAGACTTCTTGTAGCTGACGACCAACCAGTAAGTTAAATTTTTGATCTGTGCCGCCAAGCTCTACATCCGCGCGCATGGCAACCGAATCATAGCCTTGTATTAGTGGGTATAAAAACTCATGGATAGCAATCGGCTGGCCGCTTTTATAGCGTTTATTAAAGTCATCGCGCTCCAGCATTCTCGCCACGGTGTGCTTAGCCGCCAGTTGGATTAATTCGGCGGGAGACATTTTATCCAGCCATGTTGAATTAAACATGACTTGCGTTTTTTCAGAGTCGAGAATTTTAAAAACCTGTTCCTGATAGGTCTGCGAATTCGCAAGTACGTCTTCTTTGGACAGCGGCTTACGCGTAACATTTTTGCCCGTAGGATCGCCAATCATGGCGGTGAAATCACCAATAAGAAACAAAATATCATGCCCAGCATCTTGAAACTGTTTTAGCTTATTGATTAAAACAGTATGACCAAGATGTAAGTCGGGTGCGGTTGGATCAAACCCGGCTTTTATTCTGAGAGGCTTACCCGTTTGCAATTTTTTCAGCAAGTCAGCTTCAATTAAAATTTCGTCTGTTCCTCTGCGTAATTGCATTAGTATATTTTCTTGCAATTTAACTCTCCCGTTCTATACTTAAAAGTTGAAGTGAAATAATTAAAGCTAACAATTTAATCCTGTTAAAGTGTTTACTGTACTATAATTGATAGCATAATTTTTAAAAATCACTTAGAATTTTAAGTGAATTTAACTTATAGGCTGATAACATGGTGAAAAATATAGTTAAACCTCTGGTCTTAGGCATGGGTTTGATCTTGGCAACGAGTAATGGCGTTGTTAATGCAAAACAACCTTTGGTAAAGAATGTTATTAAAAATTCATCATCCAAGCACCCTACTGATCAGGATACTGCAAAAGCCAGTAAAAATAACGTAAAGCTAGCTTCTGGCAAACAATCGGCCTCAAAAGTCGTTCAGGTTGCGGAGACTAAAAACACCGCAAAGCAGGCTTCTAGTAAACAAGTCGCAGCAAAAACTGTACAAGTTGCGGTGACTAAAAGCAGTATCAAGCAGATCGCTGTAAAAGATAAAAAAGAGCCAGTAGTTCTGTCTAAGTCAGTAGTTGTCGCTAAAGTAGATAAGAGTGTGATAAGGCAGGTGCTGGGCAAGCATCAAGAACAAACGCGAAAGTTAACAGAGCCTAAAGCGTTAGCCAGTAGTGAATCTAATAAACATACTGTCGAGCTTGCATCGCCCGTTAAGGCCGGGCAGAAAGCAGATCGGAACGAGCCTTTTGCGCGTCGCACAACAAATACTATCGCTCGCAGAGGGTATTATAAAGGCAATACCGCCGCTGTTGATGTTAGCCGTAGTGTGCCTACTGATAACAGTGCGGATCACGCTGAAACGGAAACTAATGGTGACAACCAACTTCCTGCGATAAAAAAGCATAGAACCACGTTTTATAAAGTAAAACGAGGCGATACAGTCCCTAGTATTTTTGCAGATCTTAATTTAAATACCTATGATTTGCATAAGATTATCCATAATCGCAAACTCGGTCGACAGTTTAAGAATCTTACACCCGGTAAAACGTTAAGTATTAATACCAATGCCAGAGGCGAGTTAACCAGTTTGGCGTATAAACGTGAAGACGTTTCGGATTTAATTGAAGAATCAACGAGTCCTGAAGAAGATAATGCTACGGCGATTAGCAGTAATGTGCCCCATGAAGAAGAAACGCTCGCTTCTGAAGCTTCAACTGAAGCTTCAACTGAATCTTCAGAAGCCAGTGTGTTCGGTGACGTAAAACATGTTAGTTCGCATGTTATCGTACAGTCGTCTTTAGAGCAAGCGGGCAGAAATGCCGGATTACCTAAAAAAATTACGGCGCAACTGGCCAATATTTTTGCCTGGGATATTGACTTCGCTCAAAATTTACGTCCTAACGATCAGTTTACTGTGGTTTATGAGAAAATTTTGGAGGGCGGTCGTGCTGTTGATACCGGAGATATTGTCGCCGCTGAATTTATTAATCAGGGTGAAAAACACCAAGCAGTAAGATACCGAGATAACGATGGTACGATCAGTTACTTCACCCCTGAAGGTG
>JAPLRW010000180.1 GCA_026398935.1 Methylococcales bacterium | reverse complement strand
ATTTCCTGTACCAAATCTGAGGTTCTACCTATGCCGGGTACAATGGTGTCAATCAACGTACCGGCACGTTCAGCGGCTTTTACACTGTCCTCCGCTAACGCACCGATTTCTTGTGCGGCCACCTGACTGCGCTCAGCGAGCTTGCGTACTTCTGCAGCCACCACCGCAAAGCCTTTACCATGATCACCGGCACGCGCCGCTTCAATTGCTGCATTGAGCGCCAGCATGTTGGTTTGATAAGCGATGTCATCAATAATGCCGATGCGGTGGGCAATTTCTTTCATTGCTTCGACGGTTTGTTTAACCGCAGTACCGCCTTCGACCGCTTCTTTAGCGGCTTTGCCAGCCATGCCGTCAGTCACTTTGGCATTTTCGGCATTCTGGTTAATGCTGGCGGCCATTTGTTCAATGCTGGCGCTGGTTTCATCTACGCTGGCAGCTTGCTCACTGGTCGCTTGTGAGAGAGATTGTGAGGTGGCGCTGATTTGCTCACAAGCGTTGCTTAATTGTTGTGTAGCATCAAGCACATCACCGATGGTTTTTGCCAGTTTGGTGGCGGTGTTATTGGTTGCGATGCGCAGTTCTTCCAATTGACCTCGATAGTGATGGGTAATCTGTAGCGTCATATCGCCTTGCTCCATACCCAGCAACATCGTACGCACTTCATTAACGGGATCAATTACGGCATCCAGCGTGTTGTTGATGCCGTCGACTAATTTACGGAAATCACCCTGATGCTTAGTGGCATCTGCGCGAATATCGAGTTGACCGTTGGCAGCGGCTTTAGACAATCTGTCAGTGTCAGCAATAACTGCTTTAAGATTGCTGCGTACTAACTCAATGGTTTCATTAATAAAGACTTTTTTACCCGGAAATTGCTCCAGCGGTGCATCAAAGTCACCTTCACCGAACGCTTTAACAACCGCCATGGCTTTTTTCTTAACCGCAATGTGTCCTGCCACCATATCATTAACGCTTTTAGCCATCACACTGAATTCACCATTGAAGCGATGCGCATCAATGGTTAAATCAATATCGCCAGCTTCGTGCTGCTGGCTTACGTAGTCTACGCTGGCTATAAAGCCCTTGAGCGTGCCACGGAGTCCTTCTATGGTATCGTTAATGAACGCGCTTTTACCGGGTAACGGCTCCAGCGGCTCGTCAAAGTTACCGCGTCTGAATTCTTTAACCACCACCATGGTTTTTTTATTAACCGCCATCTGTCCCGCGATCAAGTCATAGACGCCTTGCGCCATGACGAGGAAATCGCCTTGGAGTTTATGCTCATCGGTAGGATTATGCTCATCGGTAGGATTATGCTCATCACTATCGAGTGCATGGCTCATTCTATCCATTTCTGACAACAGCATTTTGATGCTGTCAGACATGGTTTTCATGGCCGCCATAACGCTGGTGGTGTCATTATCGTTGAGATCAATAGTGCCGCTGAGATCACCTATGGCAATACGATTGGCTAGAGCGGCAACTAACACGGGCTCGCCGCCGAGACAGCCTGTCAACTGCGTGTAAAGACGCAAGTACATCCAGGTAACTAATGCGACCATACCGAGGCTGACCATAATCACAAACCAACGCAACTGTGAAATTTGTTCGCTTAAACGTATGGTTGATTGAGTGGCTTCCTCTTCCAGCGGCTGGTTAAAAACATCCATGTTATCGATTAAAGCGGCAGAACGAGCATCAAAACCGCTGTCAGGTTGTTTCATCACCAGATTACCCGCATCACGGCCTTTTTCCAGATAAGTATTCGCCATCTTGATACCGACAGCATTGAACAGTCGTAATTTTTCGACAATACCCAGTAAAACGTCCTGCTTAGCGGGTACAAGATGTTGTAATTCTCCCAGCAATTCGTTGCTCTTGATAAAGTGCGCTTGCGCATCGTCGAATCCAGCAGCATCGCCAGTGGCACTGACATCCGTTAAAAATTGTTGCGTTTGCGATACGTGGTATTGCAGAATGTGGCTGGTATCGACCGCCTTTACTAAGGTGCTTGACTGATTGCTGATGTCAGACACTTTTCCTACCATGAACAGGAAAATCAACACTTGTATGCCGGCGATGGCGACTAATGAAGCAATCAATCGCGTACTGGCGTGCCGTAAATTGAACGATTGTTTTGCTCCGTCCAAATCAGCAGCAAGGGATTTATTGCGTAAGCGTTTACTGTTCATGTTCGATTTCTCTTTTAAGTGGTTCACTGAGCCTAGTGCCGTCCCTTTTTTATGTTTTTATTTTTAGGACGGCCAATTTTAAGGTGGGTCGGCTTTTTTACCCACCATTTACAGTATTACATGGTTCTGCGTGGGCAAAAAAGCATCGCCCACTAAGGTTCGGTAGGGTGCATTCCATGCACCCAATAATGGATAAGGTGCGTGGAACGCACCCTACCATTGCTGGTATAGTATTAAATCGTCATTCCTTGCCACGCTTATCGCATAGGCGTACCGCTGCTTAATGTGTTTTATGTTGCTCATGTGGATTAAGCTGCGATTGTCCCACCGCCGCCATTTCATTAATGGCTAACACCTTGTTTACCGCCAGCATTACAATAAAATGCCCGTCACGTTTCGCCATACCAACGATAAACTCAGGGCGTATGCGTGCGCCAAACGTCGGTGCGGGTTCAATCGCTTCTGCGCTAATATCAACCACTTCATTAACCGCATCGACGATAATGCCTATATCCGTAACGTTACCTGAGTTATCGTCATCAAGGGTTTCAACAATCACAATACTGGTGCGTTTGGCTATAGTCGTGCTTCCTTGACCGAAGCGAGACAGTAAATCCACGACGGGCACGACGCGTCCACGTAAGTTGATCACACCCTGAATAAAGCTGGGCATCATCGGCACTTCCGTGAGGCGGTCATAGCCAATAATTTCCTTGATACTCAAAATACCTAAGGCATAAGTTTCACCGTGCAGTAAAAAAGTCAGGTACTGTCCCGCTCCTGCGGTCTCTGGGTTATTAGCGAGTTGTGGTGATAACGCTTGCTGAGTAGTGTTCATTGCGCCCCCTTAAAAACGTTCAAATTTGGCTTCATCATGCACCATGTCTGTTGCGGCAACGCGTTTTGCAGACGGTGGTGCTTTAGAATGCTTAGACTGATGGCCACCCATTAACGGACGATTGGAACTACGGCGTTCACCTTGCCCAATGTTAAAGAAGTTCATCAGTTCTTGTAGTTGTTCCGCTTGACTGGTCATTTCTTCTGCGGTTGCTGCCAACTCTTCACTGGCAGAGGCATTTTGCTGGGTAATTTGGCTCATTTGGCTCATGGCGGTGTTAATTTGATTAGCACCCGATGATTGTTCCAGCGATGCTGCCGAAATTTCCTGTACCAAATCGGAGGTTCTGCCTATGCCCGGTACAATCGTATCAATGAGCGCACCCGCACGTTCAGCCGCTTTTACGCTGCCTTCTGCTAATGTGCCGATTTCTTGTGCCGCTATCTGACTACGCTCGGCGAGTTTACGTACTTCTGCCGCCACTACCGCAAAGCCTTTACCATGATCACCGGCACGCGCCGCTTCAATCGCCGCGTTGAGTGCCAGCATGTTGGTTTGATAAGCAATGTCATCAATGATGCCGATGCGGTTAGCAATTTCTTTCATTGCTGCAACGGTTTGTTTAACCGCTTCACCGCCTTCGATTGCCTCTTTGGCGGCTTTAGTCGCCATGCCATCGGTTACTTTGGCATTTTCGGCGTTCTGATTAATGCTGGCAGCCATTTGTTCAATGCTGGCACTGGTTTCATCTACACTGGCCGCTTGTTCACTGGTTGCTTGCGAGAGAGATTGTGAGGTAGCGCTGATTTGTTCGGAAGCGTTGCCCAACTGCTCGGTGGCATTGATAACATCACCAATGGTTTGTGCCAGTTTGGCCGCGGTATTATTGGTCGCTACCCGCAGATCTTCCAGTTGACCGCGGTACTGTTGTGTAATTTGCAGGGTCATGTCACCTTGCTCCATGCCGATTAGCATGGTACGCACGGCATTTAAAGGCTCTATTACCGCATCTAACGTAGCATTAACGCCTTCCATTATCTTGCGGTAGTCGCCCTGATGCTGGGTAACATCGGCACGATTGGACAGGTTGCCTTCTACCGCGGCTTGCGACAACATACCGGCATCAGCAATTAATGCGCGCACCGCGGAGACCACTAAATTTAAACCATCTTTCAGTTGATTAAACTCAACGCCATAGTCTTTCTGGTCATGCGCGGGCATTTCTCCGCGGTTTAATTGGTGTAAAGAACCGGTTACGGCCTTGACTGCCCCTAGTAGATTGCGGGTAATAAAAAAACTGTACACGGCAAAGGCACCAAACAAAGTAAAAACACCGATCAATAGCGTCATGCGCTGCTTTTCCAGCCGTTGCTGACGATCATCCAGTCCGCTTTCTAACGCTTTGCTTACTTTATCTGACACTGTAAACGCTTGGTTGATGGCAGTCGTACTGATGTCAAAAAAGTCTTTTGCAGAATACGTCAGCGTTTCGGTTTCTATAATTTTCTCGCTGACTAACTTGGTTGTTGCATTAGCCGCGTCGAGCATGACTTTAATGTCATTAGCCAAGACGGGTCTTGGCAAGGTTTTTTCCATATTCTCCGTAACAAAGCTCATTATTGCAGCGACTGACTGAACATTTAACTTTAACAGCGCACGGCTTTCTGGTGGCAGGCTTTTTTGTGTCAGTACCACATTGCCCCTTGCTCTCAGAAGCCCCATGTTTTCTGCCAACTCTGGGATACGGGTTATGGCGGTTAGCATGAGGTAGTACGTATCTATTTCGGGATCAAGCGCCAAGCCTGCTCTATCGACTACTCTGCGATTAAAGCGTAAGGAGGCGTCAATCAGCGCACTGTTGCCGATAAATCGACCAGTAATTGTTGCCATTGGCCACGAAGTGTCTGCCAGTTTGCGGTTAAATTTAATTCAGTTCGTTTACTATTGGTTGCATCAACGACAATGATCTGCTCGTTAACTTCTTTGCGTTTATTTTCCAGTGCGTTGATACGGCTAGTGTCTCCCGCTAATACGCCAGCAGAAAGACCGCGGTGTTGTTGCAGTAATTGCACCAGTTTTATAACCGCTTGCGCATAGTCTATGCCGGTTTTTTCTTTGGCGGTAGCGGCTATCTCCGTGTTGGTACGGGATACCAGTTGCCACACGGGCACGACAAACATTGCGGCGGCCAAGAGACCCAATACAGAAAATTTTTGCCACAGTTTCATTTTGCTCATTACGCTAGACACTTTATTATGGTTGAAATGATTTTTTCTCCGTCCAGAATTCATATCGCCATACAGTTGCGTGGCCGTTTCTACTTGCTCACGAGAGGGTTTGAGGCGTAGCGAGTTGTAGCCAGTAACGCGTCCGTTATCAAAGACAGGGGTCACGGTAGCATCTACCCAGTAAAAATCGCCATTTTTACAGCGATTTTTAACGCGACCATTCCATACCCGACCCGATTTTATGGTATCCCATAAATTTTGAAAGGCTGCTGGCGGCATGTCGGGGTGGCGCACGATGTTTTGGTCTTGCCCCAGTAATTCCTGTTCAGTAAAACCGCTTACTTTGCAAAAAGCAGGGCTAACATGTCTGATAACGCCAGTGGTGTCGGTCGTTGAGGTTAATATTTCGTCGTCGAGAAAAAATTGTTCCGTCTGGGTGGTTGGTTGATTAATTTTCACTGATTGTTCCCTTATTTATATAGTCAGGCAGATGTTATGTATAAACCTTGTCGGGTGCGTATCGTCTACGGCGACTCATGTTGCTTAAAGAGTGCTTGCCCTAATGCGGCCATTTCATTCACGGCTAATACCTTGTTTACTGCGAGCATCACAATAAAATGCCCCTCACGTTTTGCCATACCAATGATAAATTCAGGGCGTATCCGTGCGCCAAAACTGGGGGCGGGTTCAATCGCATCCGCGCCAATATCAACCACTTCATTAACCGCATCGACAATAATGCCTATATCCGTTACCTTACCGGCTGTATTACCATCACCACTGTCATCCCTCGTTTCAACAATCACGATACTGGTGCGTTTAGCAATGGCTGTGCTTCCTTGACCAAACCGGCACAATAAGTCCACGACTGGCACGACGCGCCCACGTAAATTGATCACGCCGCGAATAAAGTCAGGCATCATCGGCACTTCGGTGAGGTGGTCGTAGCCAATAATTTCTTTAATACTCAAAATACCTAAGGCATAGGTTTCGCCGTGCAGTAAAAAAGTCAGGTATTGCCCCGCCTCCGCGGTCTCTAAGTGTAGCTGTGCCGTTGGCTGAGTCGTGTTCATTGTGTCCCCTTAAAAACGTTCAAATTTAGCTTCATCGAACACCAGTTCAGCGGTGGCGATACGTTTTGCAGATAATCTTGCTTTAGGTGCGCTTACCTGCGGACTGCCCATTAATGTGCGCTGTGGACTGCGGCGCTCGTCTCGACCAATATTAAAGAAGCTCATCAATTCTTGCAGTTGCTCTGCTTGGCTGGTCATTTCTTCAGCGGTTGCCGCCAATTCTTCGCTGGCGGAGGCATTTTGCTGTGTGGTTTGGCTCATCTGACTCATGGCAGTATTAATTTGGTTAGCACCTGAGGATTGTTCTAGTGATGCCGCCGAAATTTCCTGTACCAAATCGGACGTTTTGCCGATACCCGGTACAATCGTGTCGATTAACGCCCCGGCACGTTCAGCCGCTTTTACGCTGTCCTCGGTTAATGCACCGATTTCTTGTGCGGCTATTTGACTGCGCTCGGCGAGTTTACGTACTTCGGCAGCGACTACCGCAAAGCCTTTGCCATGATCCCCTGCACGCGCCGCTTCAATCGCGGCATTAAGCGCCAGCATGTTGGTTTGATAGGCGATGTCATCAATAATGCCGATGCGGCTGGCAATTTCTTTCATGGCCGCAACCGTTTGTTTGACGGCTTCGCCGCCTTCGACCGCTTCTTTGGCCGCTTTGGTCGCCATGCCATCGGTTACTTTGGCATTTTCGGAGTTTTGGTTAATACTGGCCGCCATTTGTTCAATGCTGGCACTGGTTTCATCGACACTGGCCGCTTGTTCACTGGTCGCTTGCGACAAGGATTGCGCGGTAGAGCTGATTTGTTCGGACGCATTCGACATTTGGTCGGTAGAGCTGATAACTTCGGTAATAATGTCGGTTAAGCGTGCCATGGTTTCGTTACAACTGTCTTTAATAAGGCGGTAAGATCCTTCAAAATCACCCGCTATCGGTTGACGTAAATCACCCTCTGCAATACGGCTTAAGCCAGCTGCTGTTTGATTGATAATACTTTCGGTAACATCGACCATGGTGTTAATGGATTCACTGAAATTAAGGAAAAATCCTTTTTTACCAATGATATTAATACGTTGCGTTAGATCACCATTTGAGGCAGCACGTACCATGGCAGCTACTTCCGTTTCGATAGCCACTTCAAGGGTATTGTCTTTCCATTCCACCACGCTGCCTAAACGTTCGCCCTGTGCATTAATGACGGGGTTGGCGGACAGTCCGAAAATGTGATTACTCACTGTAATTTGGGTATTAACGGTGCTATTTAAGGTCGCTAACAGCGTGCGTTGATGCGCAGGGTTTTTGTGGAACTGATCAATGTTGGTGCCGACCAGTGTGGCGGCCTTAAAGGTCGGTAGCACTTTACGCAAGTCGGCTTCTGCTTCGGTCATCATCGCGGTGACGGATTCATTCACATAAATGATGTTGAGATCATTATCAGCAATCATGACGTTAGTAGAGACATTGTCTAATGCGATTTTAATGCGTAAATTTTCATTGGC
>JAPLRW010000072.1:2107-5780 GCA_026398935.1 Methylococcales bacterium | reverse complement strand
ACCAGTGTCACGCCGCCATGCCTTTAACGGAAACCGCGGCACAGACTACGTTTACCACCCGACACGCTATTCATAATATTCTTACCAAAGCCGATGATCGCTTATTGGTTATCGTCGGCCCTTGCTCCATTCACGACACCCATGCCGCCATTGATTACGCTAAAAAATTAAAAGTCGTCAAAGATACGTTAAACGCTGATTTATTGATTGTTATGCGTGTATATTTTGAAAAACCACGTACCACGGTTGGTTGGAAAGGCTTGATCAACGACCCTGACTTAAATGCCAGTTTTGATGTCAATAAAGGCTTAGGCATTGCACGGCAGTTATTGTTAGACCTTGGCGAACTAGGCATTCCTGCTGCGACGGAATACTTGGATTTAATTACACCACAGTATTTTTCTGACTTAATTGCGTGGGGTGCAATTGGCGCAAGAACCACTGAAAGCCAAGTACACCGTGAATTAGCGTCCGGCTTGTCTTGCCCAGTCGGTTTTAAAAACGCCACCGATGGCGGTATTAAAATCGCTATTGATGCCATTAGGTCTGCGAACAGCCCACATAATTTCTTATCGGTCACTAAAGCGGGTCGTTCAGCCATTTTCTCAACGTCCGGCAACAACGATGCACACATCATCCTAAGAGGCGGTAATAATCAGCCTAACTACGATGCTATTCATGTGGAAAAAGTCGCCGAAGGACTTGAAAAAGCAGGTTTACCACAAAATATCATGATTGATTTTAGCCATGACAACAGCCTCAAACAGTGTCAACGTCAGTTGATTGTTGGTGAAGATGTCGCGCAGCAAATTGCCCAAGGCGATCAGCGTATTACTGGGGTTATGATTGAAAGTCACCTGAAATCGGGTCGGCAAGATGTTGTTGAAGGCCAACCGCTGGTCTATGGACAAAGCATTACCGATGGCTGCCTAGGCTGGCAAGATACAGAAGATTTATTACACGCACTGGCGACTGCCGTGCAGCAACGTCGCATCATTACCCATAAGCAGGCATCCGTATGAAGATCACTATTAATGGCGAAAGCCGATCTTTTACAGAACACGCAACCGTTGCAGTGGTCATTGCCGAATTAGGGTTAACCGGCAAAAAAATTGCGGTGGAACTCAATAAAGACATCCTGCCTTACGATCAATTTGCACAACACCGTTTACAAGACAACGACCGTCTTGAAATTGTGCATGCTATTGGCGGCGGGCAGGATGATGGCTTTATGTTAGCCGGTAAACGCTACACCTCGCGGCTGTTAGTTGGCACGGGTAAATATAAAGATTTGGAAGAAACGCGCCTTGCCATTGAAGCCAGTGGCGCGGAGATTGTCACCGTAGCACTACGCCGTACCAATATTGGCCAAAACCCTAACGAACCGAATCTGTTGGATATTATTTCACCGGATAAATATACCATCCTGCCGAATACCGCAGGCTGCTATACCGCCGATGATGCCGTCAGAACCTGTCGTCTGGCGCGGGAATTATTAGGTGGGCATAAACTGGTAAAACTGGAAGTGTTAGCCGATCAAAAAACCCTCTTCCCGGATGTCGCTGAAACCTACCTCGCAGCAGAATTATTGGTTAAAGATGGCTTTGATGTCATGGTTTATACCAATGACGATCCGATTGCAGCCAAACGTCTGGAAAACATTGGCTGTGTTGCCGTCATGCCGCTAGCGGCTCCGATTGGCTCTGGCCTAGGTATCCGCAATCCCTACAATATTTTAACCATTGTTGAAAATGCCAACGTGCCTATTTTGGTCGATGCAGGCGTTGGAACGGCTTCCGATGCAGCCATTGCTATGGAATTAGGCTGCGCCGGTGTATTAATGAATACCGCCATTGCTGCGGCGCAGAATCCAATATTAATGGCCTCTGCTATGCGTAAAGGTATTGAAGCAGGTCGAGAAGCTTACTTAGCGGGTCGTATGCCCAGAAAACGCTTTGCGTCAGCCTCGTCACCGATTGATGGATTATTTTTATAATTCACACTGATGTAAAACAGGCATTACTACAGGGTACGCACAGCGTGCCCTGTAACCTATCCTTTGTAATATACCGTCTTAAAAATGACCGCCGCGCATACCCTACGGTATGCGGCAAAACTGGCTATCCATGATAATCCACGCCGACCCCCTATGACCCAACCAAAACCCACGTACCGTATACGCAGCTTTATTCGCCGTCAAGGCAGGCTAACGCCCGGACAGCAACATGCATTAGATAATCTCTGGCACAGCTATGGACTTGACCCAACGGTTAATTATGATTTTAACGATGTCTTCGGACGGGACGCCGATTTAATCATGGAAATTGGCTTTGGCAATGGTGAAAGCCTGCTAGCCATGGCTATTGCTAATCCAGCGTTAAATTACATCGGTATAGAAGTGCATCAACCGGGCGTTGGGCATTTATTGCTAAAGCTGCATGAACTTAACGTCAGCAATGTGCGGATTTATAATCATGATGCCATTGAAATACTAGAGCAACGCATGGCGGACAATAGCTTATCGGGCGTGCAATTATTCTTTCCTGATCCGTGGCACAAAGTGCGCCACCATAAACGTCGCATTGTGAATGAAAGCTTCGTAAACCTGTTACGTCAAAAACTAAAAGACGACGGTTATTTTCATGCCGCCACCGACTGGCAAAATTACGCAGAACACATGTTAGTGGTATTATCTGCTGCCGCACACTTTAGTAACACCAGCCTAAACGCTGATTATTGCGAACGCCCTGACTACCGCCCACTCACCAAGTTTGAAAACCGGGGTTTGCGCTTAGGACACGGGGTTTGGGATTTAATTTTTAGAAAAACCGCTGTAGCAACACCCAGCAACAAAACGCTATAATTTCAATCTCGTTTAACCTTATGGATACTTTAATGAACAAAAAAATACTCAGCATCGCGATATTGTGCCTAAGCACTAACACCCTGTTCGCTGCCCCTGTTCAGGTTATCAGTGATAAAAATGGCATTGTCATTACTACATCAGACGCAGACAACTTGCTAAAACCTGCTCCTGTGCCGGATCAATTGGGCTTGTTGAACAAAAAAGAACGTTTTACCGAAAAATTAGAACAACTGTATTTAACCAAAGCCATTGCCGAACAAGGAAAGCAACAAGCGTTATCGGCAGAAGAACAGCAAGAACTGGACAACATGACCGCCATGTTTTATTTTCAACGTAAAATCAAACAATTAAGTACTGACAACTTGCCCGATTTTGAGCCTTTGGCAAAAATACAGTTTGACGCTAAAAAAGCCGACTACGTCAACCCAGAACGGGTCGCTGTTGAGCATATTTTAATTGATACCAAAAAACACAGCGAAAAAGCTGCTTTAAAATTAGCCAATGACTTAACTGCGCAATTAAAAAAAGGCGCTGATTTTGCGCAATTAGCAGAAAAATACTCCGAGGATCCCAGTGTAAAAACCAATAAAGGTAAATTGGGTTTATTTGGTAAAGGTCAAATGATTAAAGAATTTGAAGATGCCGCGTATGCCATTAAACTCAATGAAATCAGTAAGCCCGTTAAAACAGCATTTGGTTATCACGTATTAAGAAAATACGAGCACAAAGCGGCTGGACCTAAAGCGTTTGCAGAAGTAAAAGACGAGTTGGTAGGAAAAATTAAAAAAGAGTATATCCAATCGCGTT
>JAPLRW010000072.1:0-2092 GCA_026398935.1 Methylococcales bacterium | reverse complement strand
GTATATCCAATCGCGTTTGAATGAATTTTATGCCAAAGTCAAACAAGATAACGCCATGAAAATGGATGAAACGGCGACAAGCCATTATCTCGATGAAAAGAAAAAACAGCTCGAAGCGGAATATGAAGCGCTGTTATCCAAATCAGGCGTAGAAGGCGCGAAATAATAGCGTTGTTGCGAATAGCAACGTCATTTATTCAGTACGATTACGCACAGTGCGCTACGAGCCGGGTTTATAGCCCGGTTCATAGGTTTTTATACCTAATCAGTAACACACGCATTACCGCCGTGACAGTGCGCATACGCTGTCACGCGCAACATTCATAACAACCATCCAGCACACTTGGTGCATGGCATGCACCCCACTCAAGAGTGAACAAACGTCCAGACACAAAAAAGCCGCGTACCCTTTAAAAGAGTGCGCGGCTTTATATGGTGCAGAATAAAAATAACGTCTTTTTATTCTGCCAGCAACCGATAAAGTTAGGTTACTAATAGCAGCAACCTAACCTTGCGGTCTACTGAATTAACGTCCCAAGATATGCGGAACGGTCTCACCCAATTGACGTGAACCAGCACTTCCTGTGTTACCACGGATAGCCGCATAACCAATAGCAGGAACTTTACCAGCTAATTTAGCATAGTTAGTTGCTTCCCAAACACCAGTGAAATTAGGTGTAGAGGTTACTGATGCAGCAATATTGTAGTTGTTAGTAGCAGAAGCTGTTAACGCTAAACTTCCCCATCCTTCAACAAAACCCGTTGGCATAGCAATAGTAACTGCATTTGGTGAACCCAATACAGGATTACTAACACCAGCAGCAGTAAATGTCAACACGTTAGCTTCTTTTGGTAAGATTGTTTTTCCTGAGATAATCGGAGAAAAGACTAAACCAGTTGTTCCAACTTGCTCTTCTCTATCACGGAACTGTCTTGCTGAATAGCTAATACTTGGAGCTGCTGTATTGCCTGTTGGGTGAACACCATGCTTACGCATAGGGAATGTAACAACCCAATCAGTTGCTGCTTCATAACCAGGATTAATGAAATAATCATTGGTAACTGAACTTGCTGCTAATATTTGCGCAATTGGGAACGGGTTAGTTCCAGAAGGCACAGATGTATTAGGACTCAAATTCAAATCTTTCGTACCGTAATCTACAGCAGTTACCGTAAACGGTGTCATTGCCATAGCTGTACCAGTACCATCAGGTGTATAAGCATTAAGCTCTGAACCTGACGCTAAAGAAGGCAACAAATAGTTAGTGGTGTTAGACGTTAAATGATAATGCTGCGCAACAGTAGAGTAGTTTCTAATCGCTACTGCGTCACCAACAAATGCTGCACCTTTTACAAGATCAAGTAAAATCGAGTAACCTTGTAAACCACCTGTTGGTTTAGTCAAGCCAGGAAGAGCACCCGTAACTGGATCTGCTGTAGCAGACGATGTATCAGGGTTAGTTTGAAGAGCTGCATATGCACCACCTTCTGCAAAACCACCACCAATAGCCCAAGCAGCATCAAGTACGTTACAATTTACTGGAACGCCTTTTGTAGTAGCTGGTGTAGAACCTACTGCTGCTGCAGTTTTTGTAGCATGTGTTACACCAGTAATTACAGATGCAAGACTTACTTCACCCATTTCGATAACTTCGATATAGCCTTCGCTAGCGTCAGAGAAGCTAGTTTTATCATAGTTACCTGGACCTGCTTTCACTTCAACTTGTGTGTTAACAGGGATATGCGGAATAGAACAAGTAGTATCAGCGGTTGAAACTGATGCGTTACCTGCTGCATTTTTATTAATAGTGAAACTGTAATGATCGTAAGGAGACATATAGAGGTTAAAATCTATAACGTCGTTAGATACATTAGATTCACGTAAACGGACTTTAACTGCTTTAACCGCACCAGTTGTGTTTCTAAGGTTGACTGAAGTTGAAAAGCCCTTATTAACGTTGTAATAAGGGAAAATCAATACTTGGCTTTTATCACCTGCATAATCAATCGATACCGCAGAAACGTTCTGTGCAGCTGCCGCGCTTAAAAGGGCGATTGTAGCAGCCGCAATTTTGGTTTTTGTAAACATTAA
>JAPLRW010000218.1 GCA_026398935.1 Methylococcales bacterium | reverse complement strand
AGTCCAGCAAGACTATGAAGGAACGTATCAACTGGCCAGCTTTCATCCTGAGTATCGTTTTGCCAATGCCCCCAATGATGATCCGGCTAACTATACCAACCGCTCGCCTTATCCCATGCTGCATTTAATCAGAGAAGCCTCTATCGAAGCGGTGTTAAGCACCTACCCCGATCCTGAAAGCATTCCTGAACGCAATATACAATACACTCGGCAGTTGGGTATTACAACGCTACGGAAACTGCTGGCAGACTGTTTTAAAGCAGAAACGCCTTAAACAAGCATTGACACTGAACTCGTTAGCCAACAAACAACGCCGCCACGACCGAGTAGCGCACAACTTTACCCACAAATATCGCCAGACACGCTGGCAAAAAGGCTAATTTCAACCATCCACCGGCAAAACACAAGCCATCACCGATAAGCGGCAACCACGAAAACAATAACGACCAATGGCCATAGTGTCGAACCAGTGCCACTGACTTTTGTTTTTTTGCGGCGAGTACATGCTCGACTGGAAATTTTTTTGCTGCTAAGCCGCCTAACCACCAAGTGGTTAATGCGCCTAAGGTATTACCGATGGAGGCAACCGCTATTAATTGTACCGGCGTATAGTGACCGACGCTTACCATGTAAGCCAATACTGCTTCAGACCCGCCCGGCAATAGTGTTGATGAAATAAAGGCACTGGCAAATAGCCCACCCAAACTCAAGAGAGTGTCTTGCATAACAACAGAGAGAAAAAGTGGTGTATTGCGAATGCTGCAGAACGTCAGCATTCGCTATCAATGAAAGGTAAAACCGTTAGCCGTTAAACAACATCCGCCACTTACTGCCGACAGCGGCGCTAAGGCATTCTGACGGTTTTATTTTGGTAGTTGTTTTGCCTTATTCGACAACATCCCTTGCGTTACGCCAGAGATAAGCTTGATTAATTTCGCAACCAACAAGCTAACCAGTTCGAAACAATAGGCAACGATCTCGGCAATGCTCATGCCTTTAAATTTACGCGCCAAAAAGGGTGTTAATAATACCCCCATTGCTAAGCCGATAATCAATGTACCAGACAACCATGATTCTTCTGCATCAACCGCTTTAACAGGTGCAGCAACAGCTTTTACAGGTAACACAACTGGAGGCGGCATGGCTTCATTGTAATTATCTTCAATCAGATTCGCGGTTATACCCGGAATACTGGGTAAATCACCACTGCCTTTGCCTACTTTAAGCTGGGCTTTTAAGCCTTTTTCCATGTGTTGCGCCATGTCACAGTGAACCAGGTACGTTTGGTCGCCCGGTGGCAAAATCAGTGTACCGGATACTTCGCCAGGCCCTGACACTTCTAAATGAAACATGCCTTGCGCATAAAGGTATTTCGGCAAACCATGCATCATCCATTGATGGCGAATACTGTCATCATTAACAAAATGCACTGTTAATTTGGTGCATGGCTCAAAATTGAATTCTTGCTGATCAAAAGCAAACATCCGTCCTGGAAATTTTTCAGCGTATTTATGCCCCGCATGCACAGTAATCTCTTTAGTCGCGGCAATCTTGTCACACCCACCCGGCAAGGTATCGGTATTTTGCCCCATAACCATAGCGCCCCCCATATCCATGAGGTGACCATCACCGTGATTCATCAACGAGGTGTGTTTTTCATATTCTTTTGCTACGGCATTTGCCGACAACAAAATCATTAAAACTGTTATTGAAAATATGTTACCCATATTAAGGATTTCCTCTTTGCCAGACGCGCTAACTAAACATTACAAAAGCCCCAAACTACTTTGCTCTAGCCACTGATTCATACAGTAACAACCCTTCGCATGCAGCAGTCTGGGACACTTACTTATTAGACTAACTTACTCTTTAGCTTTTCCGAGAAGATTGTCCACTTGACGTTTAAAGCCAGCACTCATTAAGTAAAGCATGTATAAGGCAGCACCTGCAAATAATGCATATAAGCCATAGGTACTTTTAGAAGTTGCTTCACCCGTACCTGCTTGAAAGCCCATGTGCGCATCCAATCTTTCACCCGTGTCTTTTAATAAAGTAATATGGATTAAATATTTACCTTTTTCGGCTACGCCTTCAGGCAAAGATAACGCCACTGTGCCTGATTTATGTTTTTTAGCGGCTTCAAAGAAAACTCGCGTTCCTTCAGGCTCTTTAGTCACTTCAAACTCAACCGCCATATCGCGATATTTCATATCTTGATAATCGAATACTAGCTGCGTCAAGGTATCTGTCGCAGGGATATTGCCACAGAAATCTTGCCCAGGGTACATCTTCGACTGGTAAGCCGTGTAGTGAATCCAGTGATTAGGCTCTAATTCGAACTTACATTGATCAGTATCCGTCCCGGCAGCACCACCATGCGCCCACAAAGATGCTGAAAAAATTAAGCCTGCTAGTGCTAACGACCCTTTTTTTAAAATTGCTAATCTGCTCATACTTACCTTCCAAATCGAATGAATTATTATTATGAATTTATCGTGTACTAAGCGTACCACCTGCGTTAAATGCGAGCCTACTAAGTGACATTTAACTCTAGCATATCAACCTTAACAAAGAAAGAAATCCTTAGTCGCTAATCCACTAAAATTATCGCTCAATGTGCAGCTTATCACAAAACACTAATATAGCATATTGCCATCTGTGCATTACTTTCGTAGACTAGCGATATTTGCATCGTTATGAGTCACGCTAAATGTCCATCTTAATCGAATCTCCCGCATGGAAGGCACTTTCCGACCACCATCAAACAGTACGCCAACAAAGCTTACGCCAAGCATTTAAAGACGATCCTCAGCGTTTTGATCGATTTTCTTTAACATTAGGTGACTTGTTATTTGATTATTCAAAAAATCGCATTAATCATCAAACACTCTCTTTGTTAATTAACCTTGCCGAACAAGCCCAGCTAAAAACTAAAATAAACGCGATGTTTACGGGTGAGATCATTAATAATACCGAGCAACGCGCGGTACTGCATACCGCGCTGCGTAATCGCAGTAACACCCCCGTATTCGTGGATGGCAAAGATGTTATGCCGCCTATTAATGCCGTATTGGCTAAAATGCGGATTTTTTGTGAGCAAGTACGTTCCGGAGCTTGGCAAGGTTTCAGTGGCAAACCGATTACTGATATTGTCAACATTGGCATTGGCGGTTCGGATTTAGGCCCTAAAATGGTTGCTACCGCCTTAACGCCTTACGCTTCTGACACACTCAAAGTACATTTTATTTCGAACATAGATCAAGCTGACATTGTTCAAACATTAAATCCCCTGAATCCCGAATCAACCTTATTTCTCATTTCTTCAAAAACCTTTACCACCCCCGAAACAATGACCAATGCACAGTCGGCTAAAAACTGGCTGTTGCAAAAAACCGCGGATAAAAACGCCATAGCCAAACATTTTGTGGCGATTTCAACCAACTCTGCAAAAGTCGCCGAATTTGGCATTGATCCTAATAATATCTTTGAATTCTGGGACTGGGTCGGCGGACGTTATTCGCTCTGGTCAGCCATTGGACTACCCATCGCACTATCGGTTGGAATGGATAATTTTGAAGCGTTGTTGGCTGGCGCACACACCGCTGACGAACACTTTCGACACACGCCGTTTGATAAAAACATTCCGGTTATCATGGCGCTGCTGAGCATATGGTACAACAACTTTTTCCGCGCCGAATCGCATGCTATTTTGCCCTACGATCAATCCATGCATTACTTTGCCGACTATTTACAGCAAGGTGATATGGAAAGCAACGGCAAAGGCATTGACAACGAAGGTCATCCGGTCGATTACAGTACTGGTGAAATTATTTGGGGTCAATCCGGCACCAATGGTCAACATGCTTTTTACCAACTGATCCATCAAGGCACTAAATTGATTCCTTGCGACTTTTTAGCCCCCGCTAATAGCCATTATAATCTGCCCGATCACCATGATATTTTGCTGTCCAACTTTTTAGCGCAGCCCGAAGCGCTTATGCAAGGCCGTGATCGCGAACAAGTATTACAGGAACTCCCCGTTACAGAACACCATAATCAAGTATTGATCAATGCTAAAATTTTTAGCGGCAACCGCCCTTCAAACGCATTTCTATTCAAACAACTCACGCCTCACACACTGGGTAAACTCATTGCTTTTTATGAACATAAAGTCTTTGTACAGGGGGTTATTTGGAATATCAATTCTTTCGACCAAATGGGTGTGGAATTAGGCAAGGTACTTTCAAAAATAATTTTACCCGAACTCAAAAGCCCCCATATCATCAATTCGCACGATAGCTCAACCAACGGACTGATTAATACCTATAAAAGGTTACGGTTATAACCTTGCTTAAACGCAACGCTTTCATTATTACTTTACTTTGTGCCGCATTACTCAGCGCGTGTAATAACGCCTTTGAGCCGCAAAATAAATTAAACCAAATAAAGGAACGTGGCGTACTGCGCGTATTAACCCGTATTGACCCCACCACCTATTACCAAAGTCCGGAAGGCTTCAATGGTTTAGAATATGATTTAGTGAACTTGTTTGCAAAACGTTTGGGCGTAAAGGTTGAATTTATCATCCCCAGTACCTTTGATGATCTTTTATGGCAAATAACCAAAGGCAAAGCAGATATTGCCGCCGCGGGCATTACCATGACGCAGCAGCGCCAAAAAGCGATGCACTTTGCCCAGCCTTATCAATACATTACCGAACAACTGCTCTATCATGCCCGCGACAAAAAACCAAAACAACTCAGCGACCTGCAAAATGGCATACTGGAGCTGGTTAAAAACACCAGTCACACCGAAACGTTCACAGCCCTTCAACAAAGCAATCCGATGCTTTCCTGGCTAACCAATGATGAACTGGACAGCAATGGGTTAATTTACTTGCTTAATGCGGGTTTGATTGACTATACCGTCAGTGATTCCAACCAAATTGAACTCATCCATCGCTTCTATCCCAATGTTGAAATCGCCTTTGATATTAGCGAACCACTACCTATTGCGTGGGCGCTCAGTCGAGATGATGATTCCAGCATCTATGATGAAGTTAATCATTTCTTTTCTGACATTAAACACAATCACACATTAGATCAATTACTCGATCGCTACTATGGGCACACCAGCCGACTCGATGATTATGAAAATTGCAAATTCCGCGAACATATCCGCAGCCGTTTACCCAAATACCAGTCACTTTTTGAAACAGCCGCAAAAGAATATCAATTAGACTGGCGCTTGCTTGCAGCCATTGGCTATCAGGAATCGCATTGGCAAACCGACGTCAGTTCCGGAACTGGCGTGAAAGGCATTATGATGATCACACAGGACACCGCCGACCTTATCGGCATTGAAAATCGCGATAATGCGAAACAAAGCATCATGGGCGGTACGCAATACCTTAAGCACCGCATCGAACAAATATCGGTCGAAACCCCCGAACCCGACCGAACCTGGTTTGCCATCGCCGCTTATAACGTCGGTGCAGCACACCTTGAAGATGCGCGCATTTTGACCCTGAAACAAAAAGGCAATCCTAATAAATGGCTGGATGTCAAAAAACGCTTGCCCTTGTTACGCGAACAAAAATGGTTTTCACAGACTAAAAACGGCTTTGCACGCGGTGACGAACCAGTGATCTACGTTGAAAATATTCGCAGTTATTACGATTTACTCATTTGGCACACCGAAACCAGCAATCCCATGAAAAAGAATGCCATGGATGAACGCCCCGCCCTGCCACCAGAGAATAATGCGCTATCAATTGACACGCCTTTACTCTAATCCATACTTATTTTTATCATAATAAATCACCCCAAAATGGGTTATTGCTTTCAATTAAATCTGTAATAACAGCTTCTATGACAGGAACAGAAACAGCGTTTCCCATTTGTTTGTAAACGGCGTTGTCATTATCTAATAACTTATAAGTATCTGGGAAGCCTTGAAGTCTTGCACATTCTCTCGGCGTCAACTTCCTTGCATTACCATCCTGAACTATCCCAAGTCTGTTAGTATCAGAGGCAGTAAGAGTAATTGAAATACTTTCAGGATCAAGAAACTTAAACACCTCAAAAGACATATTTCCGGCTACAGGATTATATTTATTGTCATAAGCACTGAGGTATTTTTTTTTTTTTTTCGCACCTAATATCGTTTCTAAGTCATTTTTATTGTAAAAAGTTTTTATTTGTTGGAGTGTTAACGCTTTGCCGTCTTGATGTGTGCCAAAAATTTTTTTTCTTCTATTTGCAATTAGCACATTTAAAAATTCAATTTCAGCTTTTGTGCAATCGCCTTTGATACCTAATTCCCATGACTGAATTGATTGCCCTCCCCTATGGTCAATTAATCGATAGCCATTTAATTTTGACAGATCATCTCCAATCACTTTTTTTAGTTTAACTACAAAGTTTTCTGTACATGCATATTTAATGGGTACTGTATTTTCAAGAATATCCTTCACCACTCTAATGGTTTTAGGTTCAGAAAATAATGAAAGCTGTTCATTTCGCTCCTTAAACTTATGAGAGTCTGATGCGCCAAGATCAGATTGTAGTGTCATATTAATAGATTCATTTAATAATCCAACTATATAGATACGAACTCTATTTTGAGGAACACCAAAATTACTACTGTTCAGAAGAAAATAATTAATACTGTATCCAAGGTTTTTTAAACTATTAATGATAGTTTCAAAAGTGCGCCCTTGATCGTGAGAAGCTAACCCTCTTACGTTTTCAAGTAAAAAACCATTCGGTTTGTATTTTGCCAGTAATCGCTCAACTTCAAAAAACAACGTTCCCCGCGTCTCACCAAATCCTCGTTGTTTTCCAGCATAAGAAAAGGACTGACAAGGAAATCCCGCCAGCATAAAATCGAATAGCGGTAGCTCATCAATCTTTGTAACATCAGAGAATGGATTGTGCCCAAAATTTAACGCATAAGAAGCGCAAGCATTTTTATCAATTTCAGATGAAAATACACATTCTGTTTCTAAATCAAATTTCTTACACGCTTGTTCAAAACCTAAACGTATACCGCCCGTCCCTGCAAATAAATCGATAAATTTAATCATAGGACAGTTTTTATCCAAGCAGATAAAACCTTAAATTCCGCAACAGTGTATGCGACAGAACAATCACTGTGCTTACAGATTGTAGTAATTGCAGAAGATCGTTGAAAATTTCCTGCACCATCAATAACGTAAGAAATTTGGTAGTCATTATTGTGCATCAATATCTGACGATCCGCAGCTTGCCCAGCTTTTCTTTCTATCGTGCTGTTTGTTGTCACTTGAAAAGTAACCTCAATACCAACTTTTTTATCGCCTTTTTCTATAACTAAATCAAAAGGCATTCCACCTTTCTTGTCATATCCTTCAAGGAAAATATACCCATTTCTGATTATTTTATATTCACCCCCAAGATCTTTTATAAGGAAATCCACAATTTCAGATTGTGCTAATTGACCTAAACTATTTGCGGTTGCACCGCCTGTTATTCTGCTAACCGTAATATATCGTTGTTTGACATACTTTATAAGTTCATCTTCATTGCCGAGCATTGTGCCAACGTCACAAGCACACAAGCCTGCTTGGTCGGCATACTCAGAAGTAGATGCAAATAATAACAAGGCAATCATATCGCATGTTAAATTATCTAACATCTTTTCAGTAATAAGGCCTTCTCCGTCAATAAATAATTTTCTATTGCTTAAACCCTTTATCGGAAGTGCTTTAAATTCGTATTTATATATTCTCTCTTGCCATATGAAATCGAAATAATATACCTCTTTTTCACCGTGTTTTTTCGGAAATATCTCTTTAAAGGATCGTCCTAATCGTTGAATTGGTTCGCCACCGTAATCGGCTAATATTGCCAAATGCTTTAAAAAAAGATTGGCTGGGTACTGGGCTACTTTTATTAAATCAAAGAGCTGGAAAGGATCATTTTTACTTAAAATAATCAATCGTAAAAAATCTTCTTGTGATTTTAAAAGCAAGGGTAGAACGTTCGCTAATGCGTTTTTATCTTTCAATTCTTCAGGCCACCAAAGCGCTGCCTTGGTTCTAAGTTCAAGTATATCTCTGTTATATTTAGTCATTGGGTATATATAAATACTTATTTTTTAAACGCCCGACTCAAGGCATCCGCCATAGTTCCTTGCACGACGGCTTGCGGCTTGGCTGCTTTAGGGACATTATTTGCTTTACTGTTCGTGGGTTGCGCAGGTTTATACGCGGCTTTTTCACCCAATTCAGGACTGGACTTCATGGATAAGGCGATACGCTTACGTGCCACATCTACTTCCAGCACGGTTACTTTTACCATTTCGCCGGTTTTAACCGCGTCGCGCGGGTCTTTGATGAAGGTGTCGGCTAAGTGCGAAATATGAATCAAACCATCCTGATGCACGCCAATATCCACAAATGCCCCAAAATTGGCCACGTTAGTCACCACACCCTCCAAGACCATGCCCGGTTCTAGGTCGGTGATTTTTTCAATACCGGCTTTAAACTGCGCACTTTTAAATTCCGGGCGCGGATCACGTCCGGGCTTTTCCAGCTCTTGCAAAATATCGCTGACGGTGGGCAATCCAAAATGTTCATTGGTAAAGTTAGCCGCATTCAATCCGCGTAAAAAGCTGCTTTGCCCCAACAAATCACGAATCGATTTCCCCGTAGCGCCAATAATGGCCTCCACCACCGGATAGGCTTCAGGATGGACGGCAGAAGCATCCAAAGGGTTATCGCCATCCATAATGCGTAAAAAACCGACCGCTTGTTCATAGGCTTTTTCACCCAAGCGCGGCACTTTTTTCAGTTGCTTGCGATTGGTAAAAGAGCCATTTTGATCGCGAAAAGCGACGATGTTTTCACTGACACTCGCCGACAATCCTGACACCTGCTTCAGCAGCGCAACGGAAGCGGTATTAACATCGACACCCACGGCGTTTACGCAGTCTTCCACCACACTATCCAAACTGCGAGCAAGCTGGGTTTGATTCACATCATGCTGGTATTGACCAACGCCGATGGATTTCGGGTCGATTTTAACCAGTTCTGCCAGCGGGTCTTGCAAACGCCTAGCGATGGATACCGCGCCACGTAGCGAAACATCTAAATCAGGAAATTCTTTCGCAGCGAGTTCCGAGGCTGAATACACCGACGCCCCCGCCTCAGACACTACAATTTTGGTAAATACGAGGTCTTTATGCTGTTGCAGTACATCAGCGACCAGTTGGTCAGTTTCGCGCGAACCAGTCCCGTTACCAATACTGACTAAATCCACCTGATAGTGCTGGATTAGTTTAGCGAGACTGGCGATAGACGCATCCCATTGATTACGCGGCTGATGCGGATAAATGGTATCTGTAACTAACAACTTGCCAGTGGCATCGACAATCGCCACCTTCACGCCCGTACGAATACCAGGGTCTAAACCCATAGTGGCTTTTGGCCCCGCGGGAGCGGCCAGCAATAAATCGCGTAAATTACTGGCAAAAACACGGATGGCTTCCAGTTCGGCAGCTTCTCGCAGGCGGGTTTTTAGGTCTAAATCAATACGGGTAAACAGTTTAATTTTCCACGCTAAACGCGCAGTTTCGGCCAACCATTGCTCAGCAGGCTTACGGGTGTCCTTGATACTCAAGCGCTGCGCGACAACCGACTCACACAATTGATGTTCGGCTTGGTCGTCAAGTGCGGGTTTGAGGCTGATATTGAGCAAATCTTCATTACGACCGCGAAACAACGCTAACGCACGGTGTGAGGGAATTTTATGAATGGCCTCACTGTAATCAAAATAATCTTTAAATTTAGCCGCTTCCAACTCCTTACCTGCGACAACAGCGCTGTGCATAACGCCTTTTTGCCAGAGGCGTTCGCGTAACTCGGCTAAAAGTGCCGCATCTTCACTGATACGTTCCATAATGATTTGCCGTGCGCCCTCCAGTGCTTCTTTAGCATCCGTCACGCCTAATGCCGCATTAATAAACGTCTGGGCAATGTATTCAGGAATAAGGCTGCGATCCGCTAACAAAGCATCCGCTAACGGCTCAAGACCTGCTTCACGCGCAATTTGCGCTTTGGTACGGCGTTTAGGTTTAAATGGCAAATAAAGATCTTCCAGCAGCGTCTTGGTTTCAGCGCCTTCAATCGCCGCCTGTAAGTCCGGTGACAGCTTGCCTTGCTCTGCAATGCTTTTAAGAATAACGGTACGACGATCATTAAGCTCTCTTAAATAACCCAAGCGCTCGTGCAAAGTACGCAGTTGCGTATCATCCAAACCACCCGTTACCTCTTTTCGGTAACGGGCAATAAAGGGAACGGTCGCACCTTCATCAAGCAGATTGACGGCAGCACTCACTTGCTGAGGTTTAACCGCTAATTCTTTGGCAATTTGTTGAATAACATCCATGGATTTTGAGTGTAAGAGAGATTGAAAACCGCTATTTTAACAGCTTGCTTAAAACAAATGATGCGCTGATTTTAGTAACGCTGCATTTCTCTTCATTACCCGCCTCTTGACAGAAAAGGAAATATTCCTGTCGTCACTAATGCGATAATTTTTAACGAATGCAACACTACACAGCCAATCTCAGATTGTCTTGTCGCGCATTATCACATCACTCACGTTAAGGAATCATTATGGCGACATACGCAGGCAAACCGGAAGCAGAAACCAACAATGGCTCGACAGCTGATGATATTTTTGAAAATATCCTCGGCGCAGATGTGTTGGCAGGCCGTAATGGCAGCGACACGTTTAAGTTTCTGCAAGCACCCACTAAAGGCGCTAAAATTGATGGCGGCACAGATAACGGCGTTTCAGATGCCGTGGTTACCGCTGGTAGCAGTACCACAACGGGCAGTACATTATCGGCTACCGTCAAATATACCGCAACCGATGTGCTGAGTATTGAGAACTCAATGGATCTTTCCGAGCTGAGTTTTACGCACATTGAAAAGATCATTCTTAAAGACGGCGTCAATTTAACGATGTCTGCAGCACAGTTTGAAGAGGACACAAATTCATTAGAATATACCTCAGGCACAACAAAACTTAATCCCGGCTTGCAAGCAGCGGGAACGGCGGGAGGTAGTGCTGAAAAGCTAATCATCAAGGTAGCCGCTGGCGCTGACTTCCAACTGGATGACGCCACGACTGGTTTTTTATTCAAAGACCTTGATGTCACTATTGAGTTTGAAGGCGGCAATGTCCGCTACGATGGTACGGCAGCCGATGAAGTTATCCGAGGTGGCAGCGGTACTGAGTACATTACACCGCGTTTAGGTAACGATACGGTTTATGCAGGTGCGGGCAATGATCTACTGATTGGGCACGAAGGCGCAGATAAGCTGTATGGTGAAGCAGGTGATGATATTTTCCTTATTTCACGTATTGCCACGAAAGCAGGCGGCGGTACGTTTGCTATTGCTAAAGCCAGTGATGGCACGGCTGAATTAGTCGTAGGCGATCTGATGGACGGTGGTGAGGGCATTGACGAGTTACGCATTACCGCGACTGGGACAGCGATCAGTGCGACGGAAAATACCATTACCCTAACACCGGATAATTTTCAACATATTGAAAAAGCCACCATTGGCACAACCATTGCTAAAGATGCGCAATATGCAGCCGTGCAAGATCAAATGGCAGCAGGTGCTTATACGGCAGTCACCACTGGCAAAGAGGCGATTAATGTTAATGGGGCGGCATTAACCGCAGGGGTGACATATCAGGGTAATGACGGTAGCAACATACTGACTGGTGGATCTGGCAACGACAGTATTAACGCGGGTGGCGGCGATGACACCCTGCTCGGCGGCGCAGGTAATGACCAGCTAAATGGCGGCAGCGGTATTGATACGCTGGTACTAGACCCTAGTACACTGGCGAGTTTAAAGGTATTCTTAAGCAACGATCACCACACTACGGTACTGGTCAATACCATCACTGGCGAACACGATACCTTCAGCAGTATTGAGAAAGCCGATATTAGTGGACAAAGTGCCGACGTCAGCTTTTTAGCGCAACCCGACAATCAATTGCAAAACATAGGCGTACTTTCAACACTGCTGTTTAACAAAGCCGCTGGCGTACAAATGTTAAGCGATTTTACACCCGTTGCGGGTGACGCTAAAACACTGGTCGATAAAGTGATGGCTTCAACGGAAGCAAGCACTACTTTTGGACAGCTGAGTAACGCCGCATTTGCAAGCCTTTTAGTTAATAATGGCTTAGGATCGAGTGATCAAGGCATTGTTCATTTTGCTGAAGATTACTTAAGCAATCACAGCCGCGCCGATTTAGTGCTGGTCGGCATTCAATATGCGCCTATTGTGTCGCACGCGTTTGGTGCGGAAGGTTTAGCACTGATTTAACCTTCAACCCAACACCGCATCAAATCCAACCCTTGCGTGGTCGTGAAGCCGAGCAAGGGTTTTTTATGTGTAAGACCACGGCATGGATAACGCAAACACTGCGAGCGTGTCATCATCCTGCATCAGGAAAAATTCCTTTTTTTAGTAACGATACCCATTAGACCTTTATTTTGGGTATCATCCCCAGCATTTGATTTAATGTATTGCGCGAGGGCGATTAATGAAGATTGTTTGTTACAGCATAGCCGGGCTTTTAGGCTTATATTCAGCCAGTTCTCTGGCAGTAGACACAAAAAAGCCAGAAAAAACAGATGACACCGTGCAACTAGAGACCATGGAGGTGATTGCTGTTACGCCGATACAAGGCACTGGCGGGGTGGCTATTGATAATCTTCCCACGCCTATACAGGTGATTAGTGCGACTGATTTACAGAAAGCACAAAGTTTGACGATTGCAGACTATATCAATAATTATTTAGGCAGTGTCAATATTAATGATGCGCAAGGCAACGCCTATCAACCTGATGTGCAATACCGTGGTTTTGCCGCCTCCCCGCTGGCTGGTTTGCCGCAAGGCTTATCAGTCTATGTGAACGGTGTACGTTCTAACGAAGCGTTTGGCGATAACGTTAATTGGGATCTTATTCCAGAAGGCGCTATTCAATCGATGACCGTGCAACCTGGCTCTAACCCTGCGTTTGGTTTAAATACGCTGGGCGGTGCGCTGGCTATTCAAACTAAAACGGGTTTTAGTTCGCCGAAACATGAATTGGAAGTGGTCGGTGGTTCTTGGGGACGGCATTCTGAAGAACTGCGTTCCGGTTGGAATAATGGCACGTTTGGTTATTTCGTTGATGCTAAATATTTTAATGAAGACGGCTGGCGGGATTTCTCAAACAGCGAAGTGCAGCAGGCGTTAGGAACATTCAGTTGGCGCGGTGATCGCTCTGATGTAGATTTAACTCTGGCTTCCGCAGACAATCAATTGCGTGGCAACGGTACGTTACCGGTGGAATTACTGCACGTTAATCGTAGCGCAGTCTTTACGCACCCGGATATTACGCATAATCGCCTGTTTTCAGCAACCTTAAATGGCAGCACTGATTTCACCGATGACATTAAACTGAGCGGCAATATGTATTACCGACGCAATAGAAGCGGCTCTTATAACGGTGACGGCAGTAATTCAAACCCTTGTGGCGGTGACAATGATGCGCCAACAACTGGCGCGACTGATGGCGAAGATAATATCGATACGGGTAACGAAGCCGCCACACCGCTCTGTAACGAAGACCACCAGCAAATATATGACGTAAATCAACAGCCGATTCCTTTTTCCGACACGGTTAATGGTGGCACAATTAATACCTCCACGGCAATACAACGTTCATTTGGCTTTGCGTTACAAACGGCGTTTACCCATGCCATTTTTAGCCATGAAAACAACTTTGTAGCGGGCTGGGCGTATGATAACAACAGTACACATTATTCCGCCGATACCGAACTAGGTGCCTTAACCGCCAATCGTGGTGTAACCCCTTCAGGCATTTTGCTGGAAGATTCGCGCGTACGTTTAAATACCACGACTGAAACCAATGGTGCATTTTTCAGTGATACCTTTAGCATTACCGAACAACTGCATGCAACCGTAGGGGGGCGCTATAACACCAGCAAGATAGCGTTAATGGATCAAAATGGCACGGCGTTAAATGGTCAACATCAGTTTGAGCGTTTTAACCCATCCGCTGGCTTAACCTATCAACTTATTCCAGAAATCACTGCCTACGGTAATTACAGTGAGGCGACACGTATGCCAACCCCTATGGAACTTAGCTGCGCCGATCCTGATGCACCGTGTAAATTACCCAATGCATTTGTCTCTGACCCTGCATTAAAACAAGTGGTGGCTGAAACTTTTGAAGCAGGATTTAGAGGGCACTTGGCAAGCTTGCCAGCCACTACGCTGAATTGGAATGCTGGCGCTTTCCAAACGGTGAGTAATGATGACATTATTTTTCAAAGCGCTGGCGGAGCCGTTGCTAACAGAGGCTATTTTACCAATGTTGGCAGAACACAACGGCGAGGTATTGAATTAGGTATGAATGCCCAGGTGTTTGAACGCTTACACATCGGTGTCAATTACACCTATCTGAATGCCACGTTACAGACAGATTATTTATCACATAGCCCCAGCCATCCCAATGCCGATGAAAACGGTAATATTTTGGCAAAACGCGGTACTCGTTTGCCGGGTATTCCTGAGCATATGTTGAAGCTGTCGGTTGATTACGACATTGTGCCAAGCTGGACACTGGGAACGAATATGCTTTACAACGGCGACCAATTTTTACGTGGTGATGCAGCTAATTTAACCGCACCGCTGGCATCATACATACTATTTAATTTAAAAACAGAGTACCGCTTTAATGAACATATCGCCCTCTTCGGTAAATTAAATAATATATTCAATCATCAGTATCAAAATTTTGGTACTTACGGCAATACCGGTGGTGTTTTAAATGATGCGTTAGGGATAAATGACGTCAATACACGTTTTGTAGGCGTTGGTGCGCCAAGAGCAGGCTGGGTGGGCATTCGGATAACCTTGTAAGGCATTTTTTGGAGCAAGGACGCTCCAAACGACAGGCAATAAAAAACCCACAGTATACCCTCAACTCGCTTCAGCGATGTTTGGAGCAATTTATTATTATTGTTTTATCTATTGTTATTATTATTTATTGTTATTATTTATTTTTTTTGAGACCCGTGTGGGTCGCCCTCCTCTCTGCTGACACCTAAGTCAACCCTTGATCCCTCAAGTTGAGAAGGATTTTAAAGTAGGTTCGCGATACTGTCTATTTAAAAGTTCAATTTTTTTAAAAAAATAGTATCGTGTCGAAAAGATACTTTAAAAACAATAGATTATATTAATACATCAAAAAAAATAGTGTTTTTTATCGGCAATCGATGCTGCATTGTTCAGCTACGATTCAGTTTCAGCGCGACAGCAGTGGCTAATTTTTTCGTCGTTCACGCTCTTCATCGATAAAAAAGTTTAAGCGATCCTCTAAAATTGAAGACAAGTAAAAGGATAAATCTTTAGCTTGCTTCGCCAATTTAATTTGCAAAATAGCCATCTCCGTTTGACCACTCGCATAAAAATACTCCGCAAGATAACGATGTGATTCAGCCGGTTTATTCAGTGCGCCGTATGCTTGCGCTATTAATTCATAATAACGCGGCTTCGGATGCGTTTTCAGTGAGGATTGCAGCATTTTCAGCGCCGTTTCCGTCTGACCGACTTTTAACAACGTCGTCATATAATCAAACCGAATCGCTTCATTGTCAGGAAAACGCTGCACTGTTGATTTAAACAGGCTCAATGCTTTAGGATAATCTTTTGCTTCAAATGCGGTGCGCGCCAAGGCATTGGTATATTGCTCCTGTTGCGGATAATCATGCAGTAACGCCTGCAAGATGCCTTCAGCCTGTTGGTAATCCTGCGACTTGAGCGCAAATAACGCTAAACCATAACGAGCGACAGCCCTTTGCTCCGCCGTACCTTGTTTAGAGCGCGCCAGAAAATAACGCGGCAGGCTGCTATCAACGCTATTGGCTACTTGCAGCTTTACTTTCGCCAGCTCGAAAGCCTGTGAGCTAACATATTGCCGATACGGGTAGTTTTCTGCACGCCCGCGTGTATCGGAAATACGCGATTCGGTGACAGGATGGGTTCTTAAAAATTCGGGGACATTTTTACCGTAGTAACGGCTGGATTGTTGTAAGCGTTCAAAAAAAGTAGGCATACTGCGTGGATCAAAATTGGATTGCGAGAGGGTTTGCATACCGACACGATCCGCTTCCTGTTCATTAGATCGCGTAAAGTTGATTTGAAATTGCACACTACCCGCCTGCGCGGCCATAATTGCCGCCTGCCCCAGCTCCGGCGATTGCGAACCGATCAAAATAGCCGCCAATGTCGCCGCCAGCGTCGGAATGGTTAAACGCCCCGCCGCCTCAACTGCACGGTATAAATGCCGCTGCGTAACGTGCGCAATCTCATGCGCCATGACCGACGCCAGCTCGCTTTCTGCTTCTGTCAGCGCAATCAGCCCAGAATTGACACCGATATAGCCGCCAGGCCCTGCAAACGCATTGACGGTATTATCGGTCACAACAAAAAAATGAAACGGGTAACTAGGGTTATCACTGTTCGCCACTAAACTTTTACCGATGGCTTCAATGTAATATTGAATTTCAGGATCTTGATTAACGTCTGCTTGCGCATGTAACTGCCTGAAAAACTCTGCGCCTATCTCCTGCTCCTCGGCAGGAGACAGCAGCGTACCTGAAGAATCACCTAAATCCGGCAATTGAATTTTTTCAATTTCAACGGCTTGTGCGCTGGTGTACAAAATAAGCGTTAACGCTACGGCAAACGTAAAAACATTCAGCTTCATAATTCCGAGAGGGTTTGTATAAAAAGAAAGCAAAGAGTGATTAAAACAAGCGTGTTGGTAATATACCTTACCCTTTATAATAACCAAAACTAAAGGCATTATCATGAAGACAACAAAACTATTATGAAGTTCGCTATTCAAATTAATTGTAGCCCGACCAGCTCGAATACGGCTTATACAGCATACCAATTCGTTAAAACCGTTTTAACTTTGCAACATCAGGTATTACGGGTATTTTTTTATCAAGAGGGCATTTATCACGCCTTTGCCTATAACA
The DNA here is from genome assembly GCA_026398935.1 of Methylococcales bacterium. Taxonomy (GTDB): domain Bacteria; phylum Pseudomonadota; class Gammaproteobacteria; order Methylococcales; family Methylomonadaceae; genus SXIZ01. The sequence goes on along the minus strand of JAPLRW010000218.1, from coordinate 7,549 downwards.
CACCGCCCGATGATGAGCTACAGCTAACTAAAAACTGGAGCGCGTTAGCTGAACAATACGCTGTAGATTTGGTTGTGTGTATTTCAGCCGCGCAGCGACGCGGCTTGTTGTGCGAAGATGAAGCACATCGACAAGGAAAAGTAGATAACGATTTAGCAAAAGGCTTTAGAATTTCAGGCTTAGGTCAATGGGTTGAAGCCAGCTTATTGGCCGATCGTTTTATTGTGTTTGGTTAACAATGCCATGAAAACGTTTTTATTTGTTATGCGCCAAGCGCCGTATCAGGGCGTGATGTTACAGGAAATGCTGGATGTCATTTTAATAACCGCCGCTTTTGATCAACCCGTCAGTGTATTATTTCTGGATGATGGCGTGTTTCAGTTAAAAAAACATCAGCAACCCGACGCATCTGGATTAAAAAATACCTTAGCCATTTTTGATGCGCTGGAACTTTACGGCGTGGATGAGTTGTATGTCGAAGTGGAATCCCTGCTCGAACGCGGTTTGCAAGCCACCGATTTAGCACTGCCGCTAAAAACAGTACATCGCAAAGAGATCGCGCAATTAAGCAGGCAGTTTGAGCGCGTTTGTTAAGGCGTGTAATCTTAGGGCGAGTGGATAGGCTTAATCACGCAAAGGCGTTAATGCCTCCTGTTGGCATAATGCATGGTGGGTAAAAAAACTTACCCTATACTTCGCTCACCACGCTGTTGGTGAAAATGCCTGCTCGTTACGCAGCTCTAAATGATCGCCATTTTGCCCGATCACAAACAACCCTTTACCAATCGCGTACTGTGCAACATTTTCAGGAATGACCATACCCGCCACCGCCCCTAACACACGGTTATCTTTATAACGTGGCAACAAACGCTTAACTTTAGCCATTCGCGCCAAATGCGCATTGACATCATCAATACTCAGGTTGCTTTTGCATTCAATAACGACCGCGTCGTTATCATTGACGACCAATAAGTCTATTTCTAAGCTTTCGTGATCTCGTTTAGAAATAACATTTTGATAAACCTCATGCACATCAATACCGCACTCCCGAAATAAGCGCACCGCAGATGGACGCACCGCTTCCTCGACAAACTGCCCCAAGCGGTTACCTAAATTGCCGATAATGGTATTGACTGTTTTGAAGGACTTGGCTGTTTCTTTTTGAAGTTCTTTAATTTCCGCCTGATTTTCTTTCATAATACGGTCAGTTTCTTGAATCTTACTGTTCCATAAAAAACCGCCGCCAGTTTCCCCAAGGGCAGTTTTTAAAACAACCGTAGAGTGGATGCCGATAGGCGATCTGCCAAGAGCAATAGTCACCCCACAAGTACCGCAGCCGGATGGGGTTTGTAACCCCACTCGTAACATTTCGACTATACCGTCATCATTATCATACACATAAGGGTTGCATCGGGTTTGCAAACCCCGATGCAGTACATCGCAAAGAGATCGCGCAATTAAGCACGCAGTTTGAGCGCGTTTGTTAAGGCGTGTGAACAGACTTAATCACGTAAAGGCGTTAATACCGCTAGCTTTTGGCAGAATCCGTGGTGGATAAGAAATCTACCCACCCCCTGTCAAACAAGACTACATAATAATATCTAACACGGCTAACAAACTTGCCTCATGCACATAAAAATCCGCGCGCGCCTGTACGGCGGGACGCGCAACAACCCCACCGAAGCCGATTACCGTTGCACCGGCTTGTTGCGCTTCTAAATCGGTTTGTCCATCGCCAATGACCACTAAACGCGCCTGTGTAGGATTGATTTGTCGGCAAATGTCCGCTTTCCCGCCCGTCTTCGCCAAGGGAGAAGCTGTATCAAAGCCTTGATAGCTGCCATCCGCATTAAAGAAAATGTCTACCGCATGTACCTGTGCCGCAGGAACACCCAAATACTCGGCCAGCGGCAAAATAGCTTGCCGTAAGCCGCCACTGATAATATGCACGCTTTTCGACTGCGCTTGCAAAGCCTGCACCACGTCAAGTGCGCCGCTAACCACATGCTGTATGTAAAGCGCGGACACCCATTCGATGGCTGCCTGATCAGGCTTGATAATCGTCAAGCGCTGCGCGTACACCTCTTCTAAAGGCACTTCGCCATTCATGGCGGCAGTGGTTAGCGCTACGACTTCTGCGCCAACGCCCGCACGATTGGCCAATTCGTCAATACCTTCAATCGCGCTTAAGGTACTATCACAATCAAAACAAATTATATCAAAACTCATAACACGATCTGCTTAACACTGTGTACGGCGGCGATAGCACAGACTTCTTTTAGCAGTGCCTCATTTAATACTTCGGAAATACTGATCACCATCATCGCTTGTTGCTGGTCATCGGCCAACCCCACCTGCATTCTGGAAATATTAATATTGGCGCGTCCTAATACACTACTAATCGCTGAAATAACGCCGGGCTTATCATCATGACGCGTAATCAATAACGTCCCTTCCGGTACAAATTCAATTTCAAACTGGTCAATACTGACTAAGCGCGGATGATGATCACCCAATAAGGTTCCGGTCACTGCAACGTGTTTGTCAGAACAATGCGCGGTGATTTTTATGAGTGACAAGTACCCGTCTGCTTCAGCGCATTTTGATTCCACTAAAGAGATGCCCTGCCGCTTAGCGATTTTTTCAGCATTAACGCGATTAACGGGTGTCGATAACTGCCCTTTTAACATGCCCACTAAGACATCGACTGACACGGGTCTGGCATCAACGTCGGCAGCTTTACCGTAAAGCGCCACTTCCACTTTTTGCACGGGACTGGTGATCAAACCAATCAGAACTTTACCTAATATATTACCCAACATCATAAATTGTTGTGCTTTTTTCAGTTGTTCCGCTGAAATCCACACTGACCGCAACTTGCGCTTCACGCGTAGACGCCCCTAAATGCGGGGTAAATACGATATTGTCCAACATTAATAAGGGAGAGTTTTTAGGGGGTTCTTCTTCAAAGACATCTAGCGCCGCACCTGCAATATGCCCGTCTTTTAAGGCGGTATATAAATCTGCTTCATTGATCAGACCACCACGCGCACAGTTGATGAGCATCGCCGTTTTTTTCATTTTCTCTAACTGCGGACGACTAATAATATGCTGCGTTTTTTCAATCAACGGGCAATGCAGCGTTAAATAATCCGCTTGTGTGATCAAGGTGTCTAAGTCCACCGATTCTACGCCTAACGATGCAAATATTTCCGCCGTTACAAAGGGATCGTAGGCAATGACACGCATTTTAAAACCTAACGCACGCTGAGAAATAATCCGGCCAATGGTGCCAAAACCCAGAATAGCCAAGGTTTTATGGGCAATTTCTGCACCCATCAATTTAGAACGCTCCCATTTTCCGTCACGTATGGATTTATCCGCAATCGGTAAATGCCGACTTAAGGACATCATATGTGCAAAGGCTAACTCTGCCGTAGTGGTCGCATTGGCATCCGGTGTATTCATGACAATCACCCCCTGTTCGGTGGCCGCATCAATATCCACGTTATCTACGCCGATACCTGCACGGCCCACCACTTTCAGTTTTTTGGCCGCCGCCAATACTTTGGTGGTTACTTGTGTATCACTACGAATCAATAACGCATCATAATCACCAATAATGGCGCAAAGTTCATCTTCGTTAAGACCCGTTTGGATATGAATCTGAATATCTTTTTGGTCATTTAAAAAGTTAATACCGGCATCGGCCAATTTATCGGAAATAAGAATTTTTTTCATGGATTAAGACGCGTAAGATGAGTAAGAGATACATAGATTAACAGCTTTGTTATAATCCTAAAAATACTTGTACTTTAGCCGTATTATGCCACGTTTTTTCAATACTTTTTTTACCCCACGCCCTTGGTTAAAGCGCCTGTTATTAGGTGTCGGAATTCTTGTGACGGGTACATTGCTCGGATTGTGGCAACGTAATCAACCCGTTCCCGCACCATTAGCGACATTCACGACCATTGCTGGCGACACGTTTAGCTTAACGGATTTACGCGGAAAACCGGTGCTTATTACGTTCTGGGCGACCGATTGCGCCAGTTGCGTTAAAGAGATCCCGCATTTAATATCGCTTTATGATTGTTATCATGCACAAGGTTTGGAAATAATCGCTGTCGCTATGTATTATGATCTACCCAGCCATGTGGTCGAGATGAGCCGTGACAAACAGATTCCCTATCAAGTGGTGCTAGATTTAAAAGCACAGCATGCGCGCGCCTTTGGACAAGTCCAACTGACGCCCACGACATTTTTAATATCTCCTAATGGTCAGCTAGTATCAAAAACAATTGGCGCAGTCACACTGACCGAACTGCAAAATCAAATCGAACACTATTTTTAAAGGATTCTCTATGCTCTGGTTAAAAGCGTTACATTTAATTTTTATGGTTACTTGGTTTGCCGGGTTATTTTATTTACCGCGCTTATTTGTCTACCATGCCATGAGCGACGATGCTATCAGCAACGAACGCTTCAAAGTAATGGAGCGGAAACTGTTTTTTGGGATTATGACGCCAGGTATGTTAGTGACGGTTATTTTCGGCATCTGGATGTTGTTCGATTATGCGTGGGATCTTTATGGACATAGCGGCTGGCTACATGCCAAACTCGCGATGATTGCTTTATTAATCGTCTACCACGGCTATTGCGGCAAGTGGTTATTGGATTTTAAACAGGATCGCAATCAACATTCTCACGTTTATTTTCGTTGGATCAATGAAATACCCGTGTTATTTCTAGTTGGCATTATTTTGCTGGCGGTTATCAAGCCATTTTAATGGCTTTTTATCATCGACGTTGTTGCTGCTAACAGTAACTAGCCATGCAAATAATTCCTGTCCTCGACTTAAAGAACGGAGTGGTTGTCCACGCCAAACAAGGGCAACGTGAGCGGTATGCACCCATTCACTCACCGCTATGCCACAGTGCTGTTATAGAACAGGTCATCGCAGCCTATTTGAATTTATACCCTTTTAGCACTTTTTACATTGCCGATCTCAATGCGATACAAGGCAATACTGAGCACGAGGCATTACTCAAGCATGTACTAACACATTTCCCTCAGCTGACGTTTTGGATTGATAGTGGCTATCAATCAGCACCGCACATTTATCAGCAGCACGCTAATTATGTACCGGTATTGGGCAGTGAATCTTACAGCAATGCGCAGTATTTAGAGCTACTGTCCTTTCAAAAAAATTATATTTTATCGCTGGATTTTTCTGAAGAGCGTCCGCTATTGCAGCATTTTATACGCACTCACCCTAACCACACTATAATCGCAGCAGGTGGTATTAGAGATGCTGCAGATATAATAGAACTGAGAAAACTGGGGATTACTTCGGCACTGCTGGCCAGCGCGTTACATTCTGGCGCTATTAATACAGCGGAGTTGCATAAAATACATACGGTGTAACGTAAAGCAGAAGCATCAAAAAGATAACGGGACATACGTCCCGTTATCTTAAATCTTACTTTACGACAGCACGATCAAAAGATTATTGTGACTGCGTAACAGTAAAGGTTTTACCTGCGATGGTTATAGTCCCTGATCTTGCTGTACCGGATTTATTTCTCGATATCGCAAATACCACCCGATTTTTTTCTGCTTGCGCATAAATGGGTAACCAGGAAGTATTACTTTTTGCACTCCAAGTACAGCTAGACGCATTAGCGCTGCCTGCTTGGACATTGACATTGTCAATACCTCCCTTAGCAGCAAAACTTTTAGCGTCCATCGACAAACTGTAAGTACAAGTAGGTGTTGCGGGTGTTGCCGCAACGGTTGGTGGCGTAACAACACGTTCTTTAGGCGTAACACCGCAATTGCTTAAATCCGCTTTAGCCGAATCAACACTCACCATCAGGCACGACTCATCAACCGCTTCAAAGGCGCTGCCTTTCACTCTATCCAACAATGACAACATATCATCGTTCCACCGAGAATCAGGCACTCCACTCACAAACCAAGAGCCCCCATTATCTGCATTAATAATGCCATACGTTTTCATGGCTTTTAAGATAACTTGCAACTTTGGATCAAATGCACTGATGTCATAACTAGCTTTTAATCTAAAACGCGCACCAAAAGGCGGTTTAAACGCATTCAATTTTTGGGGCACGCCATCCGTAAGATGCGATCCAGGCCAAATGTAGCTGTTGGTTTGTCCAACTGTAAAACGCAACGCATGATTAATAGCACCGGCTTCTATTTCATCATAACGCACCAAACCCGGTAAAATAGGTAAACCCGCTGCATCAGCCGATGTCCAACCAATGGGCCGCATCGCATTGGATTTCAAATCCCAAACAGCGCCAGATACACCTGTCCACCCATTGGCCGTATTTACGGCATAAGCCACTTCATATAATTTACACGCTTCTTTATCCAGCGTAATCAAATGATGATCACTGCCTTCTTCAATTTTGACACTGGTTCCTGTGGGGTAAGGCCCCGCATCCGATTCATCGCTGTATAAAAAACTAAAGATAGATTTAGTTTCTTTTGACGCATTCACCGCATTGTAAGGAATACCAATAGCTTTTCCCTCCCATTGCCCAGACGCAAAGTCCATATGAAAACTGGTACCACCACCAATATTAGCAACCCATCCGGCAGAGTTTGCATGCACGGGCAATGAATCAATCGGTGTGTTCCAAACATTATCCGCTGGGAACATATCACATCCAGCAACATTAGGCAGAGGCGTAGCTGTCGTAGCAAGTGATCGGTCTTTGGAAATAGCCGCACACTTACTTAAATCTGCTTTGCCAGAATCAGAACTAACCATCAGACAAGACTCATCAACCGCTTCAAAGGCAATACCTTTAATCGTTTTAAGTGATGCCAACAACTCATCATTCCAACGCGGATCAGGAACACCACTGACAAACCAGTTACTACCATTATCAGCATTGATAATGCCATACGTTTTCATGGCCTTTAGAATGACTTGCATTTTTGGATCAAATTTACTGATATCGTAATCCGCTTTTAATCTAAAGCGGGCACCCATAGGCGTTTGATTCGTTAGTATGCCAGCCTGACCGCTCGTGCGGTGCGTTCCGGGCCAAATATAACTATTTGTGGATTGTACTGTAAAGCGAATCGCGTGCGAAATAACGCCCGCTTCTACCTCATCATAACGAACCAGACCTGGTAACATGGGTAAGCCTGCAGCATCAGCCGATGTCCAGCCAACTGGACGTAGGGCATTGGTTTTTAAATCCCAAACAGCACCAGATACACCTGTCCACCCAGTGGCCGTATTTACTGCATAAGCCACTTCATATAATTTACAAAGTTCTTTATCAAGCGTAATCAGATGGTGGTCACTGCCTTCTTCTATGAGGGACGTTGCGCTTATCGGATACGGCCCAGCATCGGACTCATCGTCATATAAAAAGGTAAAGGCTTGCTTTGGCTCTTTTGAAGCCGAAACAATATTATAGGGGATACCAATGGCACTGCCTTCCCATTTACCTGCAGCAAAATCCATACGCAGACTGGTGGCATTACCAATACTGGTAACCCATG
>JAPLRW010000011.1 GCA_026398935.1 Methylococcales bacterium | reverse complement strand
TTAGTCGTACTCGTCGTAGCACCCACATAAGGATAATCTGCATTGAACCGAGAGCTATTATAAGAAAGACGTGACTGTAAATTTAATTGATTGTCGAAAATATGTTCGTATTTAAGCTCTAAAAAAGTTGCTTCATTAATAGTGTTATAATTTGAGTTATTAAATAACGTCCCAAAAGAGGCGGTTGGAACATCTTTATTACGCTTGACATAAACACCTTCAAAAGCAAAATCTCCCAATGCAGCTTTGGCGATGATTTTTTTGTCCTGCTCTGCATCATTGCCGACACTCACGCCATTATTATTCAAGGGATTATCAAACTCCGAATAATAAAGCTTGTTAAAGCCTTGGCTGTTGTAAAAAGTACCGCTCAAAAAGGTTTCCAAGCCACTTTTAAAGCGGTCACCCACGCTAATACTGGTTTTGTAAGCGTCATTACTGCCATACGACGCTTTAACATTCACGCCTTTCTGATCACGCCCCCGCTTGGTAATCACATTAATTACACCAAAAAAAGCATTACTACCATACAGTGCTGAACCAGGGCCACGGACAACTTCAATCCGCTCAATAACATCCAAATCAACGGGGAAGCCTTCCGAAGTATCAAATGCCTCATAAATATTATCATTGAAGCGGTGTCCATCAATGAGTAACAATAAACGTGTATTATAATCAGAGGTGACGCCGAAGCCACGCGCTCCCGCATAACCATAGTTACGATCATTGGTGCTATAGAAACCTTTTAAGCTGGCTAAAATATCGCCAAAAGTGCGATAGCCCCATTTCTTGATTTCATCAGCAGTGACGATACTAATAGATGCGGGTGCTTTAGTAACTTTTTGCTCGTATTTTGACGCACTGTAAACAGAGGGTATGTCTTGCAAAAAAACATCACTATTGCTACCTAACGGCGTATTTGCTGTTGAAAAATCATCTGCGGCGACACACAGGTGTGACAAAGTCATCAAGAGATAAGCGAGCAAGCTGACTATTTTATGTTTCATACGTACTGCTCTCTATTCAAGGATAAGGAGAAATATAGACCATCTTGTAAAAAATGTGAAGAACTGCACGGTTTCCCTTTATTTTGAGCGATTCTCATGTATGCACATCGGCATAAATAATGCTTAAAAATTAATAGTTAGCTTTGGAGACCTGATTTCCCATAAGCACTCAGTTTTGGTGCAGTGGATTGCACTGTCTCATATGTAGCGCCAAAGATAGGCTTAACACCTATAGAAGTTATTTAATATTCTCCCGACGGACGTGTTTATGTCAGAAAAAAACAGAATTGCGCACTATGATATTTTACGTGGTATAGCCATCAGTATTATGGTGATGGCGAATAGCGTCGCTTCTATATACACCACTATTCCACCGCTATTTATGCGGTTAATGGGCTCTTTTGCAGCGCCCTGCTTTATGCTGCTCGCTGGCATGGTTTTGGCGCTATCCCAAAAAAACCAGCCTGTTCGAGGGCTTTATATTCTCGCTTTCGGTTGTTTAGTTGATGTGGGCATATGGCATATTATGCCCTTTATGACCTTTGATGTACTGTATACGATTGGTGTAGCTATTATTATAACCGCTTATCCTGCGCGTTTTTTTTCGATAAAAACGCTTTTAATGATAGGTATATTGTTTATTTTAACGGGTCAGGGCTTACGTTGGATGTTAGGTTACCATCACGACGTATTAGAAATTGCTCTGCCACTTCAAAGCCCACTGCCGCCCATTATCCCACTGCTGTCAGGTATACTGCACCAATTATTTATTGACGGCTGGTTCCCCCTATTTCCTTGGCTGGGGTTTGTTTGGTTAGGAGCTGCTTTGCAACGAGGGTTACAGGCTCAGTCTGCACCCCATGACCAAAGTCCACTCATACCCAAAAAATGGCTGTTATATTTTATTGTCCTGCTGGTCATTGCTGGGACGTATTGGGCGTTCAGTTTGGTCGTCCCAGAACCGCGCATGGGGTATAGCGAATTATTTTATCCTGCGGATATTGGCTTTTGTTTCACAGTGGTCAGTGCATTTTGCGTGCTATTATTTTTTATTCAAGAAATTGTCCGGTGGCGACCGATTCGCGTCATATTGACGCCCTTAAAATGGATGGGGCAACGCTCACTTTGGATATATGTTTTCCATCTGATAATTATTCAATATGTACTGCACCCGTATTTTACGACAGCTAATCTTAGTCAATTCTTGTGTATTGCAAGCATACTGTGGATTTGTTGCGTTTTAATTGCACGCGCACTGATTACTTATTCTGTTATTCGCGCTAAAAACTCGCTAGCGCATCTTCCCTATAGCAGGTCAGAATAGGATAGCTGGAAAAAACGTGAACAGAGCGGTATAAACAGTTTAAAATCATACCTAATAAGTAGCAAAACAGGGTACAGATAAAACAGCGACGCCGCTTAAAGCGCTGCTGTATTTACTAAAAAAGGGGCTGTCAGCCCCTTTTTTAGTGGAAAAATGCACCAACCTTCATTAGACTGCTTAATCGCTGCTTTTCTACAGCAAGCGCCAAGGTTATTTTGGCTGAAAGAGCGGTAAAAAATCACCGTAGCCGCTCTCTGCTAATTTTGCAACGGGAATGAAACGCAACGCTGCGGAATTCATACAAAAACGTTTGCCACCCGCCTCTTTTGGGCCATCATCAAACACATGCCCCAGATGTGAGTCTGCGTAATGGCTACGCACTTCTGTACGCGAATAAAAAAGACCTTTGTCTATTTTGGTCGTAACATTATTCGCCAGCAGTGGTTTAGTAAAACTGGGCCACCCTGTACCAGAATCATATTTATCTAACGAACTAAACAGCGGTTCACCAGAGACCACATCAACATAAATACCTGCTGCTTTATTGTCCCAATAATCATTGTTAAACGGTTTTTCAGTCCCTTCATTCTGCGTTACGTCATATTGCAATGACGTCAAGGTATGTTCCAGCTCTTCTGCTGCTGGTTTTTTAAATGTATCCGATCCCCATGCCATAACCGTTCCCGCCCAAAATGATAATGTTAGTAATAAAATTTTTTTATTCATATGCATCCCTAAAAATTGTACCGTCATGTTTACGTTGTTACCTGTGGGTAATGAAGCGCACCAAAAAAATAATATATTTTGTGATTTTTAATGAACTATTTCATATCGTATTAGTCTGTAATTGCGGAGATAGTGAATTGTCCGGTAGTTGCTGTTTAATCGATATTGCAAACGATCTCATTCCTAATTAAGTGTTGTAGGCGTGGCTCATTCCCCTGAATGATCGAATGTTGTTAGATTGACAAATGCTACCGGCTTTTTATTCGCAGGGATTCAGCGTACGATCATGCCACAATTAACCTTTAAATCCCCCTGCAATGCTAACGAAATACCTACGAAATAATGTATTGAAAGTATTACGTTTAGAGGTTCAACCAGTTTTGGGGTTTTAAATAGTCTGCATATAACACTGCTTCTGGACTGCCCGGTTCAGGATGCCAATTGTATTTCCAGTGCGCCACAGGTGGCATAGACATCAGAATAGACTCAGTTCTACCGCCAGATTGCAATCCAAACAAAGTCCCCCGATCAAAAACCAAATTAAATTCAACATAACGCCCGCGCCGATAGAGCTGAAAATCACGTTCTTTTTCGCCGTAAGCGGTATTTTTGCGTTTTTGTACAATGGGTACATATGCTTTAGTGTAACTATTGCCGACGCTTTGCATAAAAGCAAAGGATTGTTCAAAGCCCCATTCATTTAAATCATCAAAAAATAAGCCACCGACACCACGGGTTTCATCGCGGTGTTTCAGATAAAAATACTCATCACACCATTTTTTATACAACGGATAAATACTATCCCCAAACGGTTCGCAAGCCGCTTGCGCGGTTTGATGCCAATGAATGACATCTTCTTTAAAGGGGTAAAAAGGCGTTAAGTCAAAGCCACCACCAAACCACCAAATAGTGGGTTCTCCCGCTTTTTTAGCAATTAAAAAACGTACATTGGCATGGGAAGTGGGCACATAAGGATTTTTGGGGTGAATAACCAGCGAGACACCCATTGCTTCAAATTCACGATTCGCCAACTCAGGGCGTTTGGCAGTAGCCGAGGGCGGCAAGCTAAAGCCGGATACATGTGAAAAATTAACCCCGCCTTGTTCAAACACTTGTCCATTGGCAATCACTCTGGTACGTCCGCCGCCGCCTTCAGGGCGCTCCCAAAGGTCTTCAATAAATCGAGCATCCGGTTCTTCACCTTCCAGGCTTGAGCAAATCTGATCTTGTAAAGTCAGTAGGTAGGTTTTAACCTTGGCAATATCATCATTATTCATACGTAACCGCGTGTCCTTTTCATTAAAATAACCGAAGAATTTAGCAGATTGCAGAAGGAGCAGCAAATGAATTTTGTTAAGGTGTTTTCGAGTTTGCCAAGATAGCAAAAATCAGTCAACGGATTTGACGTGTTCAACTATTCCATAGCAATAGCGAATGGCAGGGGGGGGGGGACGGGCAGCATTGCCGCGATTATTATTACAAGCATTCACGACGCCTTTTTAAAAAAATCCAAAAAATTCTGGCACTTTTTTCTACTTTTTTCTAAAGGGATGTCGTGAATAGCACTGTTTTTTTACACTACCTAACGATTGTTACGCTGGATTAACCGCATCCACCGCCTTTAACATTTTTGCGAGTTCACCTTGATTGTATAAGCCCATTACAATATCGCATCCGCCGATTAATTCACCAGCAATATAAAGTTGCGGATAGGTTGGCCAGTTTGAGAAGGTTTTTAACGCTTCACGCAATTCAGTATCTTCAAAAATATTGACATGCGCATAGTGTGCATCACAGGCGTTTAGTGCCTGTACGGTTTGCGCAGAGAAACCACACTGCGGAAAATCCGGTGTGCCTTTCATGTATAAAATCACTGAATTTTTTTCAAGTTGATCTTTAATTCTTGCTATAACATCCATCACAGTTACCTAAATTAATAATAATTACCCACTAATCTTATCAAGATAGTGAGGTTTAAAAAAGCTATTTTACCAACAAACGCTTGCTTGCAAATTATTTGAAAATTATAATTGCTTCTTTTATAAGGCAGCTTAGGGCTGCCTTTTGTTTTTACAGGCCATTTCTAATGACGAGTCACATCATGCCAACCTACGCGCGACTGCCCGTGACCTTTACCAAAGGTCAAGGTGCTTGGTTGTGGGATCAACATGAACAACGCTATCTGGACGCTCTCGCGGGCATTTCGGTGTGCAATCTCGGCCATGCTCATCCAGCGATTCACCGTGCTATTTGTGCGCAAAGCGAGAAACTACTACATACCTCTAACTTGTATGGCAATGCACTCCAAGAGCAATTAGCTGACGTGTTAACCGCAGCCAGCGGCATGGATAATGTATTTTTCAGTAATTCCGGCGCAGAAGCTAACGAAGCCGCCATTAAAATTGCGCGCAAATACGGTCATCAACAAGGCATCGATAAGCCCGCCATATTGGTGATGGAAAAAAGCTTTCATGGCCGCACCATGGCGACGTTAAGTGCGACGGGCAACGCCAAAATTCAACAAGGTTTTGCGCCATTGCTCGACGGTTTTGTACGCGTACCCTTTAATGATATTGCCGCGATTGAGCAAGCATTGCAAAACAACCCTGCGATTGTCGCCATACTGCTTGAACCCATTCAAGGTGAAGGGGGTATCAACATTCCGGCAGTGGACTATTTAGATAAAATACGCCTGCTATGTGATAAACATCAGTTATTAATGATGCTGGATGAAATTCAAAGTGGCATGGGGCGCACCGGGCATCTGTTCGCCTTTCAGCATAGTCACATTGTGCCGGATGTGTTTACTTTAGCTAAAGCACTCGGTAATGGCGTTCCCATTGGCGCGTGTTTAGCCAGAGGAAATGCAGCCGATATATTAACCGCAGGCACACACGGCTCTACTTTTGGCGGCAATCTTTTAGCCTGCAGCGCAGCGTTAGCGGTCATGACCACCTTGCAAGATGAAAACCTGATTGCAACGGCTACGCACAAAGGCGCGGCTATTTGTGACGGTCTTAAACAGCGTCTGCAAGGACATCCGCAGGTAAAAGAAATTCGTCATTTGGGTCTAATGATTGGTGTGGAGCTACACACCCCCTGCGCGGAACTGGTTAAAATAGCCTTAGCCAAGCATTTATTAATCAATGTCACCAGCGATTCAGTTATCCGCTTATTGCCACCGTTGATTATTGATGCCAGCCAAATTGATTTATTAGTCGATACTTTATTCAAAACCATTCAGGAATGGCACTGATTTAACGTGAACATTCTGACGCTGAATTTTTATTCGTTTTTGAGCGGTAATAACAGTGGCATAGTACGCTACGCCACTGTTGTTACCATGCAAAAAAATGCCTAACCGTTCGCGTTATACCATTACCTTTCCTTACGCCTTTACTGCATAGAAATTGCAAACATAATGATGAACCCCAGACATTTTATAACCCTGTTTGATTTATCAAGCGAAGAATTCCGGACGTTAATTCAACGTGCTATTCAATTAAAAACAGAACGTAATATTGATTACCAGCCACTTAAAGGCAAAGTTCTGGCGATGATCTTTGAAAAATCATCGACTCGGACGCGCATTTCATTTGAAACTGGAATGGCACAATTTGGCGGCACAGCACTCTTTCTATCGCCCCGCGATACGCAATTAGGGCGAGGCGAACCGTTGGAAGACAGTGCGCGGGTTATTTCCAGCATGGTTGATGGTATTATGTTACGCACGCATTTGCACCAAACCGTGGTCACCTTCGCCGAGCATTCGCGCGTACCGGTGATAAACGGTCTGACGGATATTTATCACCCGTGTCAATTACTTGCCGACATGCAAACCTATGTCGAGTTGCGTGGTGATATTGCGGGTAAAACGGTGGCATGGGTCGGTGACGGTAATAATATGTGTCATACTTACATCCAAGCGGCGATGGTGCTTGATTTTAAGCTCAATATAGCCTGCCCTAAAAATTATAGCCCCGATGCTAGCATTGTTGCCGCAGCGGGTAATAGAATTCAATTTTTTGATACGCCGAACGCGGCGGCAAAAAATGCGGATTTAATTGTTACCGATGTCTGGGCAAGTATGGGGCAAGAACAAGAACAAAGCTTGCGTGTTACTGCGTTTAAAGAGTATCAGATTACTCAGACAACCATGGATGCTGCCAACCCTGATGCCTTATTTATGCATTGCCTACCTGCCCATCGCGGTGAAGAAGCCAGTGCAGAGGTTATTGATGGCGCGCAAAGTGTTATTTTTCAAGAAGCTGAAAATAGACTCCACGCACAAAAAGCGTTACTTGAATTACTCTTGTGCCCAAACCACACTAAAATTACGTCTACACTGCTTTAAAAAAGGATCTCTGTGAAAAAAATTATTCCTGCCTTAGCCCTATTATTTATTTCTGCTGCAGCTGAAGCTGAAACCGTTTACACCGTCGATAGCGTGGACTTCCCATTCCGAGCTAACGAGGACACACGCAGTAAAATTGTGGCGATGATCCCCGGTGGCACCGAACTAACCGTTTTACACCGTAATACTCGCTCAGGCTTTAGTAAAGTAAAGACCAGCAGTGGCGCGGAAGGCTACATAATCAGCCGCAATTTAACACCAACACCGGGAACCAAAGTACAGGTGAATGAATTGAATCTAAAGCTTGCCGCGCTTATTGAAGAAAATAATATTATCAAAGCGGAACTAAGTGCATCAAAAGGCGATAACACGCAAGCCTTAACGCCGAATCAAAGTCTATTAGACGAACGCGATCGTGCCAAGCAAGAATTGGCAGAACTAAAAATCGCGTCAACACAAACGGTACAGTTAAAAGAACAACGTGATCAATTACAAGAACGTAATATCGCTATCGAACGTGAACTGGAACAAATTAAACGCGAAAATCAAGCTTATCAAAACACCTCTAATCAAGATTGGTTTTTATACGGTGGCGCGTTAGCCTTAGCGGGTATTTTGCTAGGGTTTCTGCTGCCTAAAATGGCGTGGAAACGTAAATCTAGCGGTTGGGATACCTTCTAAACCACTGCCTGAAGCAATTTTTCACCACCAGAAACGCATGCTTATTCTAGGAAAACACCACAATGACCACCCCAGAAGATAAAAAAACGCGCACATTTTCATCCAAAGTAGTAGACGGTATGGAGCGCGCACCCAGTCGTGCCATGTTGTACGCGGTAGGTTTTAAAAGCGAAGATTTTAAAAAACCGCAAATCGGCATTGCCTCCACTTGGAGCATGGTGACGCCCTGCAATATGCACATCAATAAACTCGCCGACGAAGCCGCCAGTGGTGTCGATGCGGCCAATGGTAAAGCAGTTATTTTTAACACCATTACCATTTCTGATGGCATTTCCATGGGTACGGAAGGCATGAAATATTCGCTGGTGTCGCGCGAAGTCATTGCCGACTCTATCGAAACCGTCGTCGGTTGCCAAGGTTTTGATGGCATTGTTGCGATTGGCGGCTGCGATAAAAACATGCCCGGCTGTATGATGGCGATTGCACGGCTTAACCGCCCGGCTATCTTTGTTTACGGCGGTACCATTCTACCGGGCTGCCATAAAGAGCAAAAATTAGACGTCGTTTCGGTTTTTGAAGCCGTCGGTGCCAGAGCCAACAATAAAATTGACGATGCCGAACTGCTCGCTATAGAAACCAAAGCCATCCCCGGCGCGGGCTCTTGTGGTGGCATGTATACGGCTAACACCATGGCATCAGCGATTGAAGCGTTAGGCATGAGCTTACCCAACAGTTCTGCGCAAGCCGCCGTTTCAAATGATAAACGCCTGGATTGTCAGCGAGCCGGTGCAGCGGTTTTAGACTTATTAAAAAATGACATCAAACCGTTGGACATTATGACCAAAGCGGCGTTTGAAAATGCCATTACCGTCGTCATTGCCTTAGGTGGATCAACCAATGCCGTGTTACATATCTTAGCCATGGCGAATGCAGCGCATGTCGATATTGCGCTGGATGATTTCACCCGTATCGGTAAACGCGTACCGATGTTAGCGGATTTAAAACCCAGTGGTCGTTATCAAATGGCGGAACTCATTGAAATTGGCGGCATTCAACCGCTGATGAAAATATTACTGGATGCAGGCTTATTACACGGTGATTGCTTAACCGTCACCGGAAAAACCTTGGCTGAAAATTTAGCTGACGTAAAACCGTATCCCGCTGATCAAGACATGATTCATGCGATGAATAACCCGATTAAAAAAGACAGTCACTTAGTGGTGCTCTACGGAAATCTGGCCGCACAAGGCTCAGTGGCTAAAATCACTGGCAAAGAAGGCTTATGTTTTACCGGTACAGCCAAAGTATTTGATGCAGAAGAGCAAGCGCTGCAAAGCATTCTTAACGGCGAGATTGTTAAAGGCGATGTGATTGTCATCCGCTATGAAGGCCCTAAAGGCGGCCCCGGCATGCGCGAGATGCTCTCTCCCACCTCAGCGGTCATGGGCAAAGGCTTAGGTAAAGAAGTCGCCTTAATTACTGACGGACGTTTTTCCGGTGGCACACATGGCTTTGTCGTCGGACACATCACTCCAGAAGCGCATGTCGGCGGCGCATTAGCCATCGTACAAGACGGTGACAGCATTACTATTGATGCGGAAAACAATGCCTTGACCTTGCATGTGGATGACGCCGAAATTGCGCGGCGTTTAGCATTGTGGACGCAACCTGCACCGCGTTATACGCGTGGTGTGTTGGCGAAATATGCGAAATTGGTGAGCTCGGCGTCGTTGGGGGCGGTTACGGATAATTAAGCGTAGGCTAGATTGGATAAATTCTATCTTGTGAGTCCA
Organism: Methylococcales bacterium; assembly: GCA_026398935.1. GTDB lineage: Bacteria > Pseudomonadota > Gammaproteobacteria > Methylococcales > Methylomonadaceae > SXIZ01. Next base: position 5,303 of record JAPLRW010000011.1, on the reverse strand, counting down.
CGCAAATTATGACATCTAAGCCTCCGCAAATTATGACATCTAAGCCTCCGCAATTTACTCCAAAAGCCGCTACAGCTTGGTTAGCAATCCACGTCGAGATGCAACAAAAAATTCTCGACAATGTGTATTGTCCCAATTGCCGTAGCGCTGTTAGTATTGTCAATTTTTCAGGTTCTGTAAAAAGCAGAGGGCTTTTACTTGATGGTAGTTGTTCCGCTTGTGGGCATAAAGTTGCTCGATATTTGGAAGACTTAAGTTGAATCATAAGGTGCAATAGCGAAAGGTATTGCTCCGCATGTTTTTTAAGCACCCTTCGGCGTATTACGCTATCGCTAATACGCCCTACGACTTTACTGTACTCGACCAATGAAAATCAAACAACTTCAGCCGCAACCCAATTGCATATTATCTATAGTCACCGATGATGGTCGCATTGGCAGCTTCAATGTTAGTCCCTATTTGAAATATGAGGCATTTAAAGACCTTCAAAACCCTGATGAATTTATGAAAGTAACCAATGGCGATTATTTTGTCGAATGGGATTGCGGGGCAGATTTATCGGCTGACACCATTGAAGCCTTATGGCAAGTTGCCGAACAAGTCAGTCCAATAGCAGTGTAATCTGGGTTAAACAACGTGAAGCCAAATATTTTCCACGCCGATGTATGAGGCTTCATTACATTCAACCCAACCACCCTATAGCCGTCCACTCCCCCCGCTTATTTCTTTATGCAAAGCCATTCAACCGATCCAAAATCTCAACACGCTTTCGTCAATTGGTTTAGAAACTCCTCGCCTTATATCCATGCGCACCGCAAACGTACGTTTGTCATTTCATTTGAAGGTGAAGCCTTATTAAGTGATGATTTTGCCCACCATATCCATGACTTTGCGCTGCTGAACAGCTTAGGGATTCGTTTGGTGCTGGTGCATGGCATTCGCCCACAGATAGACGAGCGCTTGCTGACACGTAACCACCCTGCCCGTTTTCACCAGCATCTGCGCATTACGGATGCCTGCGCTTTAGAATGCGCTAAAGAAGCCGCAGGACTGGTTCGCGTTGAAATTGAAGCGCGCCTCTCAATGGGCTTGGCTAATTCACCGATGGCGGGTGCTCAAATTCGGGTTATTTCTGGAAATTTTGTTACCGCCACCGCCGAACAAGTCGCCACTGAAGTCGCCATTGCTTTACACGCTGAAAAACTGATTTTACTGACCGAACAAGCGTGTACTGATCCGCTGCATCAGCAAACCATCCAGCAAATGACCACGCAAGAAGCTGAACACTTTCTGGCACAGCATCCAGAGAGTGAACACGCCATTCGCCGACCGCTCTTAGCAGCAGTGTATGGCTGTAAATCGGGTGTGGAACGGGTGCATTTGATCAATCGACACCATAACGGTGCATTATTATTAGAACTATTTAGCCGCGATGGTATTGGGACGTTAATCAGCGCCGACCCGTTTGAGTCGATACGCGCTGCAACTTTAAAAGATATTGGCGGCATTTTAGAATTAATTACGCCGCTGGAGCAACAAGGTATTTTGGTGAAACGCTCCAGAGAAAAACTGGAAATGGAAATCACCGATTACATTATTACTGAACGTGACGGTATGATTATCGCCTGTACAGCGTTACATGTACTCCCAGATTCTACGGCAGGCATGATTGCTTGCATGGCGGTACACCCAGATTATCGACAAGCGGCACGCGGTAATCGTTTGCTGGAATATGTCTATAAACGCGCGAAAACGCAACACTTAACGGCATTGTTTGTATTAACCACACAAACGGAACACTGGTTTCTTGAACGTGGTTTTATAGCCGCTGATGTTGAAAAAGTACCCGCAGCCTTAAAGGCACGGTACAATCCGCAACGGAACTCCAAAATTTTGATTCAAACGATAGGTTGATTATGAGCGGTTTAGCAGTATTACAACTCACCGATAGCCATTTTTTAGCGGAAGCGCACCAAGAAATGCTGGGTATTAATACTGAAAAATACTTTTTAAGCGTATTGCGACAGGCTTTTGAACACGGTCAACAGTATGATCTCATCATCTTTTCAGGGGATCTTGCCCAAGATCCCTGCCCTGAAAGCTATCAACGCCTGCGTGAGCATCTTAGCCGTTATAATGTACCCGTACTTTGCCTACCCGGCAATCACGATGATTTTGAGCTGATGCAGGCGCTGTTAAATACTGACATGATCAGCTGTACAAAGCAGCGGCTATTTGATCACTGGCAAATCATTTGTTTAAACAGCCAAGTTCCCAATGAACCGGGCGGCTATCTGGCAAACAGCGAATTAGCTTTCCTTGAAAAATCATTACAAGACTACCCGCAACACCATGCTTTAATCGCGGTACATCATAATTGCACCCCAACGCACAGCGACTGGATGGATACCATGATGATCAGCAACAGCGCCGCATTATTAGCCTTGCTGAAAAACTATCCGCAAGCAAAAGTCATTATCACCGGGCATATCCATCAAGAACTCGCGCAGCAAGTACAACACTTACACATTTTCGGTACGCCCTCCACCTGCTTTCAATTTACACCCACTAGCCGCGACTTCAGTATTTCTAAAACTGCGCCGGGCTACCGTCAGCTACTACTGCATGCCGACGGTACATTTGAAACCAGCATTGGTCGTTTAGACCTGATATTACATGAACTTAAACTGGATAAAGGCTATGCAAGCGATAATCCTTAGCCCGCTGTGTGCGTGTGCAATAATTCTGCTTGCACTTGAAAATAGTGCTCCGCATCACTGACCACACGCGTATAACTGCCATCACTTTGTAACAACCACGCTTGTGCGGTATCTTTTAAATAGCCTTCAAGATCATGCAAAATACGTTCTTGTAATTTTTTATTTTCAATGGGAAAACAAATCTCTACGCGTCTGAACATATTGCGGTGCATTAAATCCGCACTGGCCGCGTAAACTTCCGTGTGACCCTCATTAGCAAACACATAGACCCGCGTATGTTCAAGAAACCGTCCAATAATTGAACGTACCTCAATCGTATCCGACACGTCTTTGATACCCGGCTTTAAACAACAAATACCGCGCACGATTAACTTAACCTCAACACCCGCCATAGACGCGCGATACAAGGCACGAATAATCTCTTCTTCGACCAGTGCATTCACTTTAATGATAATACGTGCAGGCTTACCTTTTTGTGCATGTACAATCTCACGCTCAATTTTTGCAAGCAGCCCTTTATGCAAGGTAAACGGTGATTGCAGCAATTTATTTAATTTACTCACCTGTCCTAAACTGGTGAGCTGCACAAACACCCGCCGCACATCATCGCCTAGCTCTTTATTAGCCGAAAACAAACCATAATCGGTATAAAGCCGTGCTGTTTTTGGGTGATAATTGCCCGTACCCAAATGCACATAATTACATAAAACATTACCTTCACGGCGTAACACCAAACACATTTTGGCATGGGTTTTATAACCCACCACTCCGTAAACCACATGCACAGCGGCATCCTGTAAGCGTGAGGCTAACTTAATATTCGCCCCTTCGTCAAACCGCGCGCGCAACTCAATAACCACCGTTACTTCCTTACCCGCACGCGCCGCCTTCACTAACGCATCAACTACCGGAGAATCGGGTCCTGTACGGTATAAGGTTTGCTTAATAGCCAATACATCGGGATCTGCCGCCGCTTGCCGTAAAAACTCAATGACGGGTGAAAAAGACTCATAAGGATGATGCAGTAAAATATCCTGCTTACGAATACTGTCAAAAAAATTCTTATTGCGCTGGAGTTGCGGTGGCGTACTCGGTTTAAACGGCAGAAACTTTAATTCCGGGCGATCAATTAAGCCGTAAATTTCCTGAATACGACTGAGATTAACAGGGCCATCCACCAGAAATAAGCGATCGGCAGGCATACCAAAACGCGCCATTAAAAAAGCAATGGTTTCTGTTGGGCAATTAGAATCAATCTCCAGTCGCACCTCATCACCGTAGTTACGCATCGCCAGTTCGCCTTCAACGGCACGTAATAAATCGTCAATTTCTTCATCATCAACAAAAAAATCACTGTTACGCGTCACCCTAAACTGGTGGCAACCTTTAACCCGCATACCTTGAAACAATTCATTAACAAAGGCATGAATAATAGACGACAAAAATACGAAATCATACTCACCCTCGTTAGCAAACCCTTTGGGTAATTGCACAATACGCGGCAAAGAGCGCGGAGCTTGCAAAACGGCCCGACCGCTATTGCGTCCAAAGGCATCCTTCCCCGTTAAAGACACAATAAAGTTTAAACTTTTATTTAAAATACGCGGAAACGGATGTGCAGAATCCAAACCTACCGGTGTCAAAATCGGCATTAATTCTTGTTCAAAAAACGTAAGCAACCACTCGCGTTGCGTTGGCGTCCATTCATTGCGCCGTAAAAAACGCACATTTTCAGCTTTTAAACACGGGATAAGCACATCATTCAGTACCACATATTGCTCAGTGACTAACGCATGCACTTTCTGACTGATTTTATCGAGTTGCTCTTGAAAGGTCATGCCATCTGACCCCACCAAACTGGGATTAAGTTTTTGCATTTTCAGCAAACTGGCTACCCGTACCTCATAAAACTCATCTAAATTAGAGCAGGAAATGCACAGATAATTAAGCCGTTCTAACAGTGGAACCCCCTCATCTGTGGCCTGCGCTAACACCCTACTGGTAAATTCTAAAACACTTAATTCACGATTAAGGTAATAATGCGAGTGAGTTAAATCGACTGAGTTTTCCATAGTAAACCTTGTGATTTGTGACAGTAATTAAATAGTGGGTGATTGGTTTTAATTTTCGCTGATTCAACGCCGCCGAGTTGTACAAGATACACCTAAATACTCAGTTCATGAGACGGTTAGCTACCTAGTTCTGTTGACGTTTTATCATGAAATAAATCAAAAATATTTACGTGGCATGAAGACGAATATACTCATATTACAGGCCACATATAGTACCGCTAGTATAATACGTAAATGAGATGGAATGTATGTTTCAATCTACGCGCACACGCGGGGCGCGACTTGGGTATTTTCTACTTCAATCATCATAAAAACGGCGGCTTATGACTCTGCGCCATCTGGTATTTTACCCGGCTGTATTTCTTGACCCGACTTAACGGCACTAAGCAATAACTCAGTCGTTAAATCAGGGTAATTAATACCCACAGGAAAATAGCCGAATTTATCAATATAGCTTTGGGCGGCATCCTCAAAAGCTTGATCAGATGGCGTAAGCGTTCTGTTATCGTCG
>JAPLRW010000039.1 GCA_026398935.1 Methylococcales bacterium | reverse complement strand
ACTGGGTAAGCTCTATGGCAGTCAGCCTAGACGGCGGCCGTATCGTCTCTGGCGGAGAAGATGGTAAGGTGTGTATCTGGGATGCAGTCAGTGGCGACTGTTTAGCTGAGTTTGCGGGGCGTACTAGTTCAGTAAACTCTGTAGCGATTAGCCCAGACGGCAGTCGCATCGTCTCTGGTGGCGACGATGGCAAAGTGCGACTCTGGGATGCAGTCAACGGCGACTGTTTAGCCGAACATGTGGGGCATGGTGGCTCGGTAAACTCTGTGGCGATTAGCCCTGATGGTCAAGCGATCATTCTAGGTGGAGAATGGGGATTAACCCGTTTGAACCTTGATGCAGCAGAAGCGCAAAGCTGGACAGGAGTAGTCTTTGCAGAGGGCACAGCGACCTTAGATGCAACTCTTACGCCGATTGCTTTACAAGGTGATGCGTGGAAATACCTTACCGCAGAAAGGCTTGACGCCGACGGCCGCATTGAAGTCGTTGCACCGACTGAATCACCCGCGTGGGAAAGGATTTATCGCGCCTAAGCGGCTGTACTGCGTTAGCGGATAAAAACTATAACGCCTTGCTCGACAGTCTACGGAACGCACGACTGTCGAGTAATTCTTTTAAGCTCCCCATTAAGGTAACGCGCGACAAGTACCGCGCAAAGTGGCATTCACCTTATTTAAAAATAGCCTTATCCAGATTTTTAGCGCTATCCAAGCCAATCAGCTTGGACTTATCTTTCACGCCGGAAAAGCGTGTCCCTGCTAAATTAGCGCCGGTAAAATGCGTACTTTCCAATTTGGTTTCTGACAAATCCGCGCCCGATAAATCCGCACCCGTAAAGTCAGCACCGGAAAGATCAGCACCAAACAAAATGGTATTCTTTAATGTCGCCCCGTCTAACTTTGCAAAACGCATCAGCGCTCGGTTAAGATTCGCGTTGGTTAAATTCGCGCCCGACAAATTGGCATTGTTCAAACTCACGCGCATCAAGCCCATCGGCTGATTTTTCATATCCACGCCCCAATCTGCATTCGATAAATCTGCATGCTGTAAATTTGCGCGATCAAGCACACTGATAAAGCGGCTGCCCTTAAGATTGGCATTACTTAAGTTAGCATTGCCCATGTGTACCCCAAAAATACTGCTATTGGACAGATTAGCACCGGACAGGTTGATTTTGGTCATTACCGACAAGTCTAAATTAAGCCCCGATAAATCACTGTTGCTTAAATTCGCCCGGCGCAAATCAGAGCCCCAAAGATCGGCATGCTTCAAGTCTAACGCAGACAAATCTAATTCTGTCAGGTCTTTTCTACGCAAATCTGCCGGATGGTCTTTTTTAGCGTTAGCCAAGCGCTTTTCCACTTCCACGCGATCAATATCAGCCGCATTGACCGAGAAGCAAGCACTTAAGGCTAAAATGCCCAGCCAATAAAAATATATTTTCATCTTGTCATTTCTCCATGTAATACTGGTTATTGCGCAATTAAAGTGATGTAAAACTGTAACGCCGAGCGGACTATAATGCAACAACTGCTTGTATAACGCGTTAGCGCCCCCAAATCAACAGCAGTAAATATAATGAAAGTCATCCCATAACCGTCGTTTTAACAAGCGCATAGTCAGTCATCGTGTAAAGTTCCCCTCAATTTTTAATGAGTCGGTACTTTATGCCATCACGGGTATGTATTGGTATTAACCCAACTTTTAGGCAAGTTCATGCAGGCATCACTTTATTCACCGATACAATTAGGCCGCTATTCATTACCCAATCGCATGATCATGGCACCGCTAACCCGCTGCCGCGCACCGGACTACATCCCCAGCGAACGCATGATTACTTACTATGAGCAACGTGCCAGTGCTGGATTAATCATTTCCGAGGCAACGCCTATTTGTCCACTAGGCATTGGCTATAACGCCACACCCGGCATATACAATGACGCGCAAATTGCTGCTTGGCAAAAGATCACCGCCGCAGTGCAGGCTAAAAAAGGCCATTTTTTTTTACAACTCTGGCACGTTGGACGCATTTCACACCCTGACTTTCATGCTGGCGAGCTGCCCGTCGCACCCTCCGCAATAGCGCCCGCTGGTAATGTTAATACGCCTTTGGGTCTTAAAGCTTTTGTAACGCCGCGCGCCCTAGCCATTGATGAAATCCCCGGCATTGTTGAACAATACCGTCAAGCCGCCAAAAATGCCTTGCAAGCCGGTTTTGACGGCGTTGAAATACACAGCGCTAATGGTTATTTATTGGACGCGTTTTTACGCGATGGCAGTAATAAACGCACCGATGCCTATGGCGGTAGTATCGAAAATCGCGCCCGATTACTCTTGGAAGTGGTCAAAGCGGTTACCGAGGTGTGTGGCGCAGACCGTGTCGGCGTAAGATTGTCGCCCAGCGGCACGTTTAATGACATGACCGATTCCAACCCGGAAGCACTCTGTATCTATCTGCTCGGCGAGCTAAATCAAGTTGGTTTGGCGTATGTGCATATCGTCGATGCCTTGGAAGGTGACATTCGTCATGGGGCTAATGTTGTTGCACTGGAGGTGTTACGTAAAGCTTACACGGGTACATTAATTACCTGTGGCGGGTATGACCAAGCACGCGCAGAAGCAGCCGTCGCGCAAGGCAAAGCCGATGCGGTTGCTTTCGGACAATTGTATATTGCGAATCCAGACTTGGTTGAACGCTTTAAAAATAACGCCCCCTTAAATGCCCCTGATCCCAGCACTTTTTACGGGGGTACTGAAAAAGGCTACACCGATTATCCATTTTTAGTGGGTAACGGCTAACCACTAAAGTACACCACGTCATCAACACGCAATAATAGGTTAAATGGTTATAGGGGTGAATTTACACACGCCCCTATCGTCTGCGCCGCTTAATTTCGCATGTATTACGGCACTGAAATGAAATCGGAATAATGTGCTGCGTAAAAACATGCTAGAAGCAGCGCTGAACGAGTCACTTTATAGTAGACTAAGCACTTTAGATTAGCTTATTTCGTGTGGAGAATAAACGATGACGATGGATGATAAAGATGGCGTTATTTGGATGGATGGACACTGGGTTGACTGGCGTGAAGCGAAAGTCCATGTATTAACGCATACTTTGCATTATGGCTTGGGCGTGTTCGAGGGTATTAGAGCCTATCATGCAGAACAAGGTACAGCAGTATTCAGGATGCAAGAACATACGGATCGCTTATTCCGTTCGGCGCATATCATGAATATGAAAATGCCCTTTACCAAAGAAGAGCTTAATCAAGCGCAACGTGACGCCTTGGTTAAAAATAACCTCGACAGCGCTTACATTCGCAGCATGTGCTTTTATGGTTCAGAAGGTATGGGCTTACGCGCAGACAATTTGAAAGTACATGTCATGGTTGCCGCGTGGTCATGGGGCGCTTATCTCGGTGCAGATAGCATTGAAAAAGGTATTCGCATCAGAACCTCGTCTTATGTGCGTAATCACCACAACAGCACCATGTGTAAAGCCAAAGCCAATGGTAATTACATCAACTCCATTTTAGCGCTGCAAGAAGCCTTGTCCAATGGTTACGATGAAGCATTAATTTGGTTTCAACAATTCATAAGCGCTGTTTAAAAGATTACGCTCCGCCTTGGAAGGTATCACGAGAGACAGCGTAATGACCATTGCCAGAGAACAAGGCTTTGAGGTCATTGAAAAACGCATTACCCGTGATGAAATTTATGTCGCAGATGAAGCTTTCTTCACGGGCTCTGCTGCTGAAGTAACACCGATCAGAGAATTAGATAATCGTCTAATTGGTTCAGGCGTACGCGGCCCGATTACCGAAAAGCTGCAAACGCTCTATTTTGACACGGTGCATGGTCGTATTCCTGATCACGCTGACTGGTTAACTTACGTGCGCTAAGGTGTCACCGCACCCATTTAAAACCCTAGTCGTTGGCCCATCTTGGGTTGGCGACAGGGTGATGGCGCAACGTTTATTCATCCGCTTACAGCAGCTCAAGCCTCGTTTTACACCGCTGTTGCACCCCAAGCGCGCCCTGTTTTACGCATCTGTCCGTTGCCGCATAATAATGGTTTAACGCCGCTTATGCCGGAAATGGTCATCGCCGCCCTACCCTAAACTTTATGAAAATAGCCATTGTTAAACTGTCCGCATTGGGCGACATTGTTCACGCCATGGTGGCGCTGCAATTTATTAAACAACACCTGCCGCATGCACAGATTGACTGGCTGGTAGAGGAACGCTTTGCAGAAATTTTGCGCCATAACCCCGACATTAACGCCATTCTTACCGTTAATTTAAAAGCCTTAAAACGCAATAAATCGGCCATTTTTACTGAAATAGCCCGCGTAAAAACCTATGCACAACAGGACTATGATTTAGTCATAGACGCGCAAGGCTTATTAAAATCAGCGATTACCGCCAGCTTGCTGGGTAAAAAACGTGCAGGATTTGATCGTTCCTCCAGTCGTGAATCGCTCGCAGCGTGGTTTTATCAAACTACCGTGCAGTGTTCCTATACCGCCAATAGCATTGATCGTAATGCGCACGTCATCGCCGAACCCTTAGGCTTCCACATCACCCCAGAACAGATTATTGCTAAACAGGCATTTTTATATTTTAAAGCCCCAGATGTTGCGCCGGAGCCTTTTTTAATCGCTGGGCAAACAACGGTTTTGTATGTTATTGGTTCAACTTGGCCGAGTCGTAACTACCCAAAAGAACAGGTTTTAGCCGTCATTGAAGCCTTGCAATGCCATAGTTTAATACTCTGGGGATCGGTGGAAGAGCATGAAACGGCCGAATGGTTGGCCGCGCACAGTCGCTATGCTACCTGCTTACCCGCATTGGATTTAAACAGCGTCAAGGCGTTAATCGCGCAGGTAGATTTAGTTATCGGCAACGATACGGGGCCGACACATATGGCGTGGGGCTTAAACCGCCCGTCCATTACCTTATTTGGCCCTACGCCCGTGAGCCGCATCTATCAAACCGAGCGCAATAAAGCCCTAAAATCCTCTTCAATCGTTAATCCTTACAAGCTCAATAAACAGGATTTTTCCATTGCAGATATTCAACCCGAAGCCATCACACGCTTAGCACAAACACTACTTTTAGCGTAATACTCACTACTTATGTACATCTTTATTTTCTTAAGCTTATGCGCATTTTCAAGCGGGGTATTGGCGGAAAACCTCGGAAAATGGACGGTTCCTGAACTGAACACCCTGCTACACAGCACACAAACAATTGCCGATGAAGGCACTAAAATTGCACACCTTTCACAGCAATTTTTAAACACCCCGTACAAAGCACACACC
>JAPLRW010000291.1 GCA_026398935.1 Methylococcales bacterium | reverse complement strand
CCCTGATATTTCTAAAAGCTTAGAAAACAAAAAAACCCCATAAAGGGGTCTTTTTTAAATATGGTAGCGGGGGCAGGATTTGAACCTACGACCTTCGGGTTATGAGCCCGACGAGCTACCAAGCTGCTCCACCCCGCGATTGATTTAAGTTATTATAAAGCTTTTATAAATTTAAGCAAGCTGTTTATTTTTTAATTCCTTAATACACGTCGTACGCAGTCGAATTCCCACTATTGGAAAAAATTTTAAGCCGCAAAAAAACGCATAATCATCTAAAACCAAAACGACAAAACGCCAGCCGCAAACAGTCCAGCGATAATATCGTCCAGCATAATGCCGAATCCGCCCGCCACTTTTTGGTCTATCCAGCGAATGGGCCAAGGTTTAACAATATCAAACAACCGAAATAAGACAAAACCAGCAAGCAGTGCTTGCCACGAAAAGGGAACAAACGCCAGTGTAATCAAAAGCCCGGCAATTTCATCCCAAACGATGCCACCAAAATCATGCTCACCTAGCTTTTCGGCTGCCACCCCGCACAGCCAAATGCCGAATAACGATACCAATACCGTTAAACCCCAATACAGCGGCTGACTGACGTATGTCAATAACAGATAAAGGGGTATGGCAGACAGCGTACCAAATGTTCCAGGGGCTTTTTTAGCTAGGCCAGACCCGAATCCGAACGCTAAAAATAACACCGGATCAGACAGGATTTGGCGCGGCGTCAGTTGATGCCGTCCGATGGACGTATTAAGAAAAATGCTCATAGCCTTGTTTTGTTAGTCGCTGTGTTGTGCCGGATTGCGTAATACGTACGCCGTCACCCTGATCGATTACCCCAATTTGAGTACACGTAGCAGGTAACGATTTTAGGTCAGCTGGATTGATGGTAAAGCATAATTCATAGTCATCACCTGCACATAAAGGCATCTGCCAATCGCCAGTAGCGGTAATGTATTGTTTAACGGCAGAGGATAACGGCAAGCGCTCCCAATCCAAACAAGCACCGACCCCACTTTGCTCAGTGATATGCCCCAAGTCCGCCACCAAGCCATCCGAAATATCGATACAGGCTGTTGCAAATTCACGCAATACCAGCCCAACAGCAATTTGCGGCTCAGGCCGATGCAGTCGATTTAACGCCGCGTCACTGTCCGCACAGCCATACTTCCCTTGCGCAATTTTCAAGCCTAAGCCTGCATCCCCCAAGCAACCTGTCATGCAGATCAAATCGCCTATTTTCGCCGTAGAACGTTTCATTGCCAACCCAGCAGGCACCAACCCTAACGCTTGCACCGTCAAGGTTAAAGCGCCTGCGGTTGTATCGCCGCCAATTAGATCAACCGCATGATATTGCGCCAAGCTCAAAAAACCTTGTGCAAAGCCACGCAACCAATCCTCATCGACCGTCGGCAAGGCCAGCGCCAGCAAAACAGATAACGGCTTTGCACCCATACTCGCCAGATCACTTAAGTTAACGGCAAGCAACTTATGCCCTAACCATTCTGGATTTGCGCCCGCCAGAAAATGCACATTCTCTACCATGGTGTCGGTGGTAACCACCAGCTCGAAACCTTCTGGAATACTCAGCAACGCACAATCATCGCCAATCCCTAATTGCGTCGTCGAATTATGCACGGCTTGCTGCTTAAAATACCGATTAATCAGTCCGAACTCAGAAACAGCCATGGCGATTATTTATCTTGCGATTTTTGCAATTTAGCGGCAATTTCAGCGGCTCTTTTTTGCTGAGCAACCTTGTCCAAAATACCATTCACGTATTTATGACTGCCATCCGCACCAAAATGCTTAGCCAAATCAACCCCTTCATTGATAACAACACGATAGGGTATATCCAAACGATTAATCAACTCATACACACCAATTCTTAAAATAGCCCGCTCTACCGGATCAATTTTATTCACCGGGCGATCGACAAATTCACTGAGCGCTTGGTCGATAATATCTAACTGCTTCGGAACGCCGCGAAAAATCTCATCAAAATACGCGCGCTGTACGCCTTTGAAGCGCTCGTCCTCTAAAAAATGCTGTTCAATATCATTCAGATTATGCCCAGTCATTTGCCATTGGTATAACGCCTGTACGGCACATTTTCGAGCATTAGTACGCGCTAGACTCATTATCCTTCCAGATTCTTAAATAAATTAACCATTTCAATCGCCGACATCGCCGCCTCTGCGCCTTTGTTTCCTGCTTTAGTACCCGCTCGCTCAATGGCTTGCTCAATAGAATCCACCGTCAATACCCCAAAGCTCACGGGAATATCATACTGCAAAGACACTTGCGCCAAACCCTTCACGCATTCGCCTGCCACATATTCAAAATGCGGCGTACCACCACGAATAACGGCACCAATGGCAATAATCGCATCGTATTTTTTAGACGCGGCCACACGCTGCACCACCATGGGCAATTCAAACGCGCCCGGCGCTCGAACGACTTCAATGTTCGAACGCGCAGCCCCATGACGAACTAACGCATCAATAGCGCCAGATTCCAATTGTTCGACAATAAAACTGTTAAACCGTGACGCGACAATACAAAACTTCGCGCCCTGTACGGTTAAATTTCCTTCATACGTTATCAGTGTTGACATGTTCGTTGCTCTCTAGTTATTAATTTTGTAGCAGGCAATTAGCTGGGCTCATTTTTATCGATATAATCGATCACTTCCAAATCAAAACCCGATAAGCCAATGTATTTTTTCTGTACCCCCATCACCTTTAACTTATGCACACCCAAATCAGCCAATATACGCGATCCCGTGCCCGTCGTACGCCAATCCGCCGCACTGACCGTGGTGGCCGTACTGTTAATACCATTATCTTGCAATTGATAGTGATGGATTAATTCCGCTAAGGCTTTATTGGTCTCATTCTGCCGAATCAATACCAAAACGCCACGTCCTTCCGCCGCAATTTTTGCCATGGCATCACGTACGGGAACCGTACAATCGGTGCGCTTAGACAGCAATAAATCATCCAGCATATTCCGGGAATGCACTCTAACTAATACGGGCGCATCCGTCGCAACATCCCCCATAACTAACGCAAGATGCAGATTATTATCATGCCGATCCTGATAAACATACAACCTGAAATCACCGTATTCTGTTGGATACGCACATTCACTGATGCGCTCCAAGGTGTTTTCATGCTCAATACGGTAATGAATCAAATCAGCAATAGTGCCAATTTTAAGATTATGCGTTTGAGCAAACACTTCCAAATCAGGACGCCTAGCCATTGTGCCGTCTTCATTAAGAATCTCAACAATAACGGCTGCTGGCTCCATACCGGCTAATCGCGCTAAATCACAACCCGCTTCCGTATGCCCGGCACGATTTAACACACCACCGGATTGCGCCATTAAAGGAAAAATATGCCCTGGCTGAACCAAATCATCCGACTGAGCATCCGCTGCGACTGCCACCTGAATGGTACGCGCCCGATCGGCGGCAGAAATACCCGTCGTTACGCCCGTAGCGGCCTCAATAGACACAGTGAAATTAGTGGAGTGCGCGGTTTTATTTTCATTAACCATCAACGGTAAGCGCAATTGTTTACAGCGCTCATGGGTCAAGGTTAAGCAAATCAAACCACGCCCATAACGCGCCATAAAATTAATGTCTTCAGGCCGAGTCGCACTGGCCGCCATCACCAAATCACCCTCATTTTCACGGTCTTCATCATCCATAATAATGACCATTTTACCTAGGCGTAAATCGGCGACAATTTCTTCAATACTGTTCATGTTCATAAAAAACCACTTTTTTGCAACAACGCCGTTGTAATACCACTTGCCGGTTTTGCAGAGCTATCGCCCAACATTAACCGCTCCATATAACGCGCCAGCAAATCGACTTCCAAATTAACCTTGGCACCCGCTCGCGTTTGACCTAAGGTTGTATTCTGCCAGGTATGCGGGACAATATTGACACTGAATACCGCCCCATCGACAGCATTTACCGTTAAACTAATGCCATCAATACAAATCGAGCCTTTTTCCGCAATGTATTTCGCTAAGGCATCTGGCGCTTTAATACTTAACCTATAAGAACGACCATCAGCGGCTATAGAGACTACAGAACCAATACCATCAACGTGTCCACTGACAATATGCCCCCCCATACGCGTACTGGGCGTCAACGCCAGCTCTAAATTAACCGCCGTACCCACGGCAGACGTCACCAAGGTTGTTCGCGACAACGTTTCATTAGAAACATCGGCACTAAACTGTTGCTTACTCAGTGCTACCGCAGTTAAACACACGCCATTTACGGCAATACTATCGCCTAATGCAGCATCCGTTAATCCCAACTGACCTGTGTCAATGGTTAAGCGCGCATCACCACCGCGTTTTTCAATGGCGCTAATATGACCAACGGCTAAAATAATTCCGGTAAACATTTAAGAAGATCTCTGAAAGGTGATTGTTAAACGCAGATCAGCGCCTACGCGCCGTACATCCTGCCATTGCACATTTTTTTTATCCAGCATGCGCTGTAGCTGTGGCATGGAAAACAAACCGCGCCCAGCGTCACCCATGATGGAAGGCGCCATATACACCACCCCTTCATCAAGCAAACCTTCTGCCAGCAACGCGCCATTTAGCGTAGCGCCTGCTTCAACCAATACGTCATTGATCTGTTGCTGCCCTAAAAAAACCAACACTGCGGTTAAATCTAAACGCGCATTTTTCAACGGAAGCGTGTGTACCTCAAAGCCCACCGCCTGCAATGCTTTAATTTTAACCTGATCAATAGAACCCGTTAAAATAAGGCTACGCCCCGGCAAGGCTGCCATCTTCGCATGCACGGGCATAGCCAGCCGAGAATCCAACACCACTCGAACGGGCTGCGTTACGGGGAAATCAACGCGCGCATTCAGCGCTGGATCATCGCTCAGTACGGTATTAATTCCTGTCAAGATAGCAGAACTTGCCGCTCTTAATCGCTGAACATCTTCGCGCGCCTGACTGGAAGTAATCCATTTGCTTTCACCAGACGCCATCGCTGTACGCCCATCCAGGCTCATCGCTAATTTAGTGCAGACAAACGGTAAACCCGTACGCATCCGCTTAATAAAACCACGATTAAGCTGCTCAGCGTCACGCTGCATTAACCCAACATCGACAGTGATACCAGCGGCCTGCAGTTTTTTTAATCCAGCACCCGCCACCAATGGATTAGGATCTTGCATCGCCACCACAACACGCACAACACCTGCCGCAATCAGTGCATCGCAACACGGCGGAGTTTTACCAAAATGACTACACGGCTCCAACGTCACATACGCCGTTGCGCCCTGCGCGGTTTCGATTTGCTGTAACGCAACCACTTCAGCATGCCCCTGCCCTGCTCTGGCATGCCAGCCTTCGGCAATAATCTGCGCATCTTTAACCAATACACAGCCAACGCGCGGATTAGGATCGGTGGTATAGCGGCCTAAGTGCGCCAACTGTATAGCGCGCGCCATAAAAATCGCATCTTGTTGCAACGGAAACCTATTCTTTGGGTAAGTTATTGATCATATCAGTAAATTCACTGACATCTTGAAAACTACGATACACCGAGGCGAATCGAACATAAGCAACATGATCCAACAAACTTAGCTCTTTCATCACCCACTCGCCCAACTCATCTGCTTGAATTTCACGCCCGCCTCGCGCCATGAGTGATTTTTTAATGCGGCTGATAGCCGCTTCAATATCATCATTACTCACCGGACGTTTTTCAAGTGCTCGCTGCATACCGCCGCGTAGCTTTGCTTCATTAAACGCTTCACGCACACCGTTACGCTTAATAACTGGTGGCAAGCCAATTTCGGCAAATTCATAGGTCGTAAAACGCTCTTTGCAGGCGTTACATTCACGCCGACGCCGCACCTGATCACCTTCATTACTTAAACGCGAATCGATAACCCGTGTATCTTGATCTGCACAAAATGGACAGCGCATATTTAAGCCTTTTGCTTATAAAACATTGCCATTAATAATGGTTCGTGTATTCAAAAGCCGCAATTTTATAACAATTTCAAAGACTATTCTGTTTTATTTAAGTATGGATAGTGGCGAACCGGCCTTTTAATCATCAAAAACCATCACGGACAAACCTCTTACCGCTCTCAAGCGACAACACTGGGCGGCTATGGGATAATGCCGATTTATTCCTATCCAATAAAGTGTCATGAAAATTGCTGTGCAACGCCTATTCCTACGTGCCACTTGGCTCAAAATCCATCTCTATCTAGCACTCAGCGCAGGCTTATTTTTCGCGCTAATGGGCTTAAGCGGCAGCCTCAGTATTTACCGCGAAGAACTGGATAGCTTACTCAATCCACAACTGGTTATTACTGCACCACAGGACAAACTGCAATCACTGGACCGAATTATTGCGGCCGTCAAAAATGCCCATCCGCAGCGTCATGGCGCATGGACGCTCGAAATGCCTCACACGCCTACTGGCATGATCACCGCTTGGTACGATAAACCACAAGAAACGTTTTTTGAATTTCATGCGCCGCTAATGGTATCTATTAATCCCTATACGGCAGAAGTCGTTGCCAATCGCTTTTGGGGACAAACGCTAAGCACATGGATACTGGATCTGCATACCCAGCTTCAATGGGGTAAGTTAGGCTGGAATGCGGTAGGCATACTGGGCGTGTTACTGAGTGCCTCCGTTGGCTCAGGTATTTTTCTGTGGCGGCCGGGCTTTAGAGGACTGCTGTCAACATTCAACATTCGGGTACGTGCCGGACAGCGAGCCTTGGTATTTGATGTACATCGCAGCATAGGCGTATTAAGCGCCGGAGCGTTATTGGTACTGGCGCTTACCGGTTTTAGCTTGAGTTATCCAGACATTTTAGAAACGCTAACAGGCTCATCGGGCATGGGACACGGGGAGACTGGCCGCGTAATCATTAGCACCGCCGATCCTACGGATCATCCCACGACCTTAGCTGGCGCTGTATTTGTTGCACGCTCAGCGTTTCCAAAAGCAGAACTGCGGCGAATTGTTACGCCAGTTGGCGACACGGGCGTTTATCGCATTAATTTTCGCCAAGCCAGTGAAATCAACCAGCACCACCCCTTTACGACAGTCTGGGTGGATCACTGGAGCGGACAGATTAAAGCCATTCGCGATCCCGGCAACTTTTCCAGTGGTGAAACGCTGTCCACTTGGATTTGGCCAATTCATACCGGCGAAGCACTGGGCGAGAAAGGGCGATTTATCTGGTTTTTAGCGGGTTTAAGCTTGTTTATTTTATATGTAACGGGCTTGCTGTTGTGGCTATTCCGCAGTGGCAGACTTCAAGACAAAGCCGTTAATGTTGCCGCGTTACAAGCCAGCGCTTATCGTTTTAGGCAAACCAGCCAGCAAGTCGGGCTAATATTGTTACAGCAAATAATCCGTTTGGTGACGTACGTAATACGCTATGCACCACAAATTAAGCGTGTACTTAAGCCAATAGCGCTAAGGCTATGGCGATGGATACACCGTTTACTCCAGAGTCGAAAATGGCTAGATAAACAATAAGCCTCCCTGAGCGCTACCTGTACCGCCAAAAAATTGCAACGCTCAATCGGCATTTAATACTACATCTGACCTTGCCCAGCTGGCTCTCTTAATCGCCGTTTCTCTTCAGACTCTTGTGATTGCGATTGTTGCGCTTGACGCTGTTGCTGCTGTTGGATCGCCTGTTGTTGTGCTTGCTGCTGCATTTCTGCCTGGCGTTGTTGCTCGACTTGTTGCTGCTGCATTTCTGCCTGACGTTGTTGCTGTTCTGCTTGACGCTGTTGCTCGGCTTGTTGCTGCTGTTGGACGGCCTGTTGTTGCGCCTGCTGCTGCATTTCTGCTTGGCGTTGTTGCTGTTCTGCTTGACGCTGCTGCTCGGCTTGTTGCTGCTGTTGAACGGCCTGTTGTTGCGCCTGCTGCTGCATTTCTGTCTGACGTTGTTGCCGTTCTGCTTGACGCTGTTGCTCGACTTGTTGCTGCTGTTGGACAGCCTGCTGTTGTGCTTGCTGCTGCATTTCTGCCTGACGTTGTTGCTGTTCTGCTTGACGCTGTTGCTCGACTTGTTGCTGCTGCTGGACGGCCTGCTGTTGCACCTGCTGCTGCATTTCTACTTGGCGTTGTTGCAATCCAGATTGACGTAGATGCTCAACTGGTTGTGGCTCTTGAGCGAATTGTTGTTGCTGAATCGCTTGCTGCTGTACCTGTTGCTGCATTTCTGCCTGACGCTGCTGCGACTCAATTTGACGCTGTTGTTCTGCTTGTTGCTGCTGTTGCATTTCTGTCTGCCGCTGCTGCAACTCGGCTTGACGCTGTTGTTCTGCTTGTTGCTGCTGAGATGCCTGTTGTTGTGCTTGCTGCTGTTGGATCGCTTGCTGTTGCACCTGTTGCCGCATTTCTGCCTGACGCTGACTGTCCATTTGTGATTGCCGCTCGACCTGTGAAGGCATATCTAATCGCTGTTGGGTATCCATTGGTCGCCGTTGCAACGCTAATGGTTGCTGCACTGCCTGTTGTGGCGACCCCATTTGTTGCGCCGAATTCCGTGGCGGTATCAGCATTTCTGGCATCCCCATCAAAGTAGTTGACGCGCCAGACACACCGGAACCCTTATAAATGGGCGATAAGGTATTGTCTGTCCATCGAGTTTCACGCATACTCTTCTCGGCCAATTCACGTTCACGCAACGCTTCAGCGCGTCCCATCGTCTCCATTGCGAAATCGTCTGCACACGTAAATGCTGATCTCTTTCCAATTGTGAGACGGGTATGCCTGCATTAACAATGCGCTGGTTATTAACCGCAATATTATTATAGGTGTTATTAATATTATTAATATAAGCTTTATTTTGGTTGGTAGGCAGGACATAGCGACTAACATGCTGATGCATAAAATGCCGCTGTGGGACAACTATCCAAGAACTGGCAGGAATTCTGTTGACGCTATAATAACTAAACGATAAGCCCAAATTGGGTTGCCAATAAATTTCGGGCGGTAAAGGCGCCCATGCAGAATAACCCTCATTGTATTGCCAAGAGACCCATGCAGGCGCCCAAACGGTTCCAGGAATCCAAATCCAACTGCTAAATTCATCAAACGCCCAGCGACCATAATGAAAAGGTGCCCAGCCCCAATCCCAATCTGATTGCCAATACCATCCATAGCGCTCGGTATTAATCCAACGCCCATCCGTATAAGGACGCCAATTTCTGGATACGCCATTTGGCCTCCAAACTCGACCATAAACCGGATGATTAAACCAGCGACCATAGGGCGCTAATTCTTGATAAAACAACTGCATTGAAACGTCAGCAACAGCAAACTTGTTGGATAAGAATGCACTGCTCACCAAGATACAGAACAATAAGAACCGAAATTCACGCATAAGTCTTTTCATTAAATACCTCTTGGTTAAGCGTTGACAGTAGACACACGAGTAATATTTAATCATCATATCACCGTGTTTCAAAAAGCAAATAATGCCGCGATTCGACGATGCAATCAATGAATTTCCCGCCGACATTACTCGGATCGTAAGCTAAACACCTTAACCTGCGCTTAATCATTGCAAAAACACTCTGCCTCCATCAGATAATACGCAATAATGATCGTGACTGATAAGCACGGCAGCCCTTATAAAACCGAGGCATTATCATGGCTTTGCTTTTCACACAGTCCACCCATAATTGCGTGTCGATAGTTTTTAGGTACATTGCTCTGCACTGCATTCGTCCGTGAGTTAAAACCAAATGTCGATTATAATCGGCTACCGTTAGGTATTGCGGACAGAAAATTAACGACGTATCATTAGCGAAATAGCGCCTTTCAGTCGTTTAAAAACACAGAAGGATCATACTATTTTGGTCATACTTCACACGATACCGAGCCATTTGATCACTTAAAAAAGAGCATACGTTATGTTTGAACAGTTAAAAAAACTCACTCCCCGCCTCTGGTTTTTAGCCGGCTTTATCATCTGCATGAGCTTATTGGGCGGCGGAGCGTATCTGCAGTTAGTCGAAAACCTTGAACCCTGCCCGTTATGCATATCACAACGCATCGCTATTTTTGCGACAGGCATGGTATTTTTAATCGCTGCGCTACATAATCCGACGGAGGCGGGCGTTAAACTATATGCACTGCTCGGTATGGCTACCGCATTAGGTGGAGCAGCCATTTCGATTCGGCACATCTGGATTCAACATTTACCGGCTAATGAAGTACCTGAGTGCGGCCCTGGACTGGATTATGTTTTTGACAATTTCCCACTTGCCGACACGATTAAATTAATGCTGAGCGGTTCGGGCGATTGCGCCAAAGTTGATTGGACACTACTCGGCTTAAGCATTCCTGAGTGGACACTGATGGCTTTTTTAACACTGGCAAGCTTAAGCCTATTACAAATATGGAATACTAAACCCCATTCAGACACTGTTGACTGGAGATAGGCGCATGAAAAAAATAGTTTTAAGCGTATATCTCGCGCTAAGCCTTACCAACGTTAATGCTGCTGATAAGGTATCTGATTTACAAAAGATACTTGACGGCTCGCAACGGTCTAAAGCACATAAAGCCCGCGATCATTATCGCCATCCATTGGAAACCTTAACCTTCTTTGACATTAAAGAAACAGACTCTGTCTTGGAAATTTGGCCCGGCGCAGAGGGGTGGTATACCGAAATTTTAGCGCCATATCTAAAAGAAAAAGGCAGTTTGACAGTCGCAAATTTTGCTGTTGATGCAAAAACGCCCCATTTTCAAAAAAGCGCCCATGCGTTTAATGCTAAATTAGCGGCTCAACCAAGCTATTACAACAAAGTAACGGTGACAACATTGCAACCGCCAGATGCGTTAGCTATCGCACCAGAAGGCTCAATGGATCGAGTACTCACTTTTAGGAATGTGCATAACTGGATAGCGCAAGATCAAGCACTGGCGGTTTTCAAAGCGATGTATAAAGCACTTAAACCCGGTGGGCTATTAGGCGTTGTCGAGCATCGTAGCAGCATGAGCATGCCGCCTGACCCGTTGGCAAAAGCCGGTTACGTCCATGAAGATGACGTGATTGCTATCGCGATGAAAGCGGGTTTTGAATTTCTGGCTAAATCAGACGTTAATGCCAATCCCAATGATACCAAAGATTATCCTGACGGTGTCTGGTCACTGCCGCCCACCTTAAGACAGGGCAAAAAAGATCGTGAAAAATACCTTACGATTGGCGAAAGTGACCGTATGACCTTAAAGTTTATCAAACTGAATTGAGCAACCACGCAAACCACAATAGCCCGCGGGATTTTTAGCGAGATACTGCTGATGGTATTCCTCGGCATAATAAAACACCTCGACGGGCTCTATTTCCGTGGTAATGTCCGGAAAACCCGCTGGCTGTAATTGTTGTTGATAATGCTGTCTGGTCGCCTCCGCCAATAGCTGTTGTTGCTGAGTAAAGGTATAAAGACCGGAACGGTATTGTGTGCCAACATCATTGCCTTGTTGCATACCTTGCGTAGGGTTATGCGCTTCCCAAAAGACTTTTAACAGTTGTTCAAGCGCTATTTCCTCAGGATCAAACACCACTAACACCGCCTCCGTATGCCCGGTTAAACCAGTGCATACTTCATCATAGCTCGGATTAGGCGTGTAACCGCCAATATACCCAACGGCAGTACTCACCACACCCGGCAGCTGCCACAGCTTTCTTTCCGCCCCCCAAAAACAGCCCATCGCTAAAATAAGCTCTTCTAAGTGTACTGCAAAAGGCGGCTGTAAAGGCTGCCCATTAACAAAGTGACGATTACTCAGCGGCATGCTAACGGCACGACCCGGCAAGGCTTGTTCTGGCGTTGGTAACAGTGTTTTAATTGATTTAGAGAACATACGCATGATTGATTTTAAAGAGGATGATAGGCTTCTCATGAATTGCAGTGCGCTCATGATAAACTGATCTGATTAATACCGTCGTACTTATTCACCGCCCCCCTTTAATGTGTGCCCTCTAGGGTAAAAAGGGGGATCGAGGGGGATTTCATCTAATAAATCTCCCCCAACCCCTCTTTTTCTAAGAGGGGGGACTGAATAATTACATACCGTCTAACTTTTACCCAGCAGGTTATCATGAAACAAAACGATATTTTACGCCGTTTTATATTTGAAGCATTAGGCGTACGTGGCGAATGGGTGCGCTTGGAGCACAGCTGGCAAGCAGCAAAGGAACATCAGCAAGGTAATAGCTGTGTGCAGCAACAATTAGGCGAAGCGCTCGCCGCAGTGGTACTCATGTCAGCCACCATTAAATTCAGCGGTTCGTTAATATTGCAAGCACAAGGCGATGGCGATTTAAAAACGCTGGTGGCTCAATGCACGAATGACCGTAATATTCGTGGCTTAGTGCGGGGCAACGATAACGTTAAGCCCGGTTCATTAACCGAATTATTTGGCACGGGATTTATGGTCTTAACCATCGAATCTGAAACCGCTGAACCTTATCAGGGCATCGTGCCGCTAGAGGGTAATAATTTCGCTGAAGCACTGCAAACGTATTTTGTGCAATCGGAACAATTACAAACACGGCTGTGGTTATTTGCCAATCAAACCCATGCTGTTGGTTTTCTGTTGCAGGAACTACCCAGTCAAGGCACGTACAAAGAAGACTGGGCGCGCATTGAAATACTGGCCAATACCGTCACTGAAAAAGAATTAATGGAACTCTCATGCGAAGAGATTCTCTATCGCTTATTTAATGAAGATAAAGTGACTATTTTCGAGCCGGAAACCGTTAGCTTTGCCTGCCAGTGTTCTGCACAAAAAATAGAGCAAACCTTGTCGTCAATGGGGCGTACGGAACTTGATACTATCTTAGCCGAACGCGGTAACATCGAAGTACATTGTGAATTTTGCGGACACCATTACACCTTTGATAAGGTCGATATTGACAGAATTACCGTCGATGAACAAACATTGCATTAATCCGTTTATACAGTAAAAAACATCATCCGAAGGTTTACCATGTACCGTACATTTCTTGATAAGACTCTATTTAAGCAAGCCGTCGGTGCGTGTTTGCAAAAAGCACTGCTAACAGGCTTAGTGCTGATGCTCAATGGCTGCGCTACCGAGTCGTTTTTAATACCGCCTGCCAGCACACACAACGCGCCAAGCTTTCCAGTCGTAAACACCGGCTTACAAAGCATTGCGTCATTTGATGTGTACCTAAACCAAGGCGTCACTCATCTTTTGGTTGCAGGAACGCTTAAAGAAAATCCTGAGCAAATCCGAGTGCGCTATTTACACTCCGATGATGGCGGGCAACACTGGACATTACCCAGCGATGTCACCACAACTGCGCCAATGCCTATCGCGTCCCGTGGCAATGATATTCAACTAGCGGTGACTGATCAAAAAATACTGGCACTGTGGCAAGCGCAAGGTGAACTCCCCAACATGGGGCCCATTGTCAGCGCCTATTCTTTGGATGGTGGTGCAACATGGGCATCCGGCACAAACCCAGCCGCCAATAACCAAGGCGATCAATCACATATCGACCTAGCCGCTGACCGACAAGGCATTTTTCACGCAATTTGGCTGGAAGATCCTGAAGAAAATGGCTACCAAAGCCTGCGCTATGCCCAATCAAACCAAACCGGACAACACTGGGAACCTAGTCGCACACTGGACACATCAACCTGTTCGTGTTGCTGGAATACCTTGCTGATGTCGCCGCGTGATGAATTAAAAGTGCTGTATCGCGATATGGAACCGCGCGACATGGCGTTAATACAATCAAAAGACCACGGCAACGCATGGCAACCCGCCAGCACGGTCGGTGCATTCCACTGGACATTTAACGGCTGCCCACACATTGGCGGCGCGTTAGCGCAAGCGGATACAGCTGACGCCAGCTTGCACAGCCTAGTCTGGACGGGAGCAGACAGCCGGCAAGGCCTTTACTATCTGCGCTCTACTGACAACGGTACATCGTGGACTGCACCGTTTCGCCTAGGTAACAAAGCCATGCACAGTGACATTGCCGCTAACGCAGACGCGCAGCTTATTGCCGTGTGGGATGAAATGCGCCCGGACGGTACAGGCATTGTCATGGCGCAATCGCAGAATGATGGTGCATCGTGGTCTTCTGCCACGCCATTATCGCCAATAAATCGGCTCGCCTCCCATCCACGCATTATTAACACCGCGTTTGGTTTCTTATCACTGTGGACGGAAAAAACCAGTAAAAATGCCAGCCAACTGGCCTTGGCTTTTTTCAAATAACACCCTCTATAGCCGTTTATGCCACCTGTATTAGAAAGCACCTACCGCTAATATCCCTTGGAAGGATGTTAGCGGTGCATCCCAAAACCCACACAAGTTTCTGTTACCGATGCCCGCATCAGCGATATACTATACGCATCGCGCTAGCGGACAATTACCCCAACCTTATCATCCCCTGTAACATGATCATTAAACTGACTACTCGATTTGCTTTATTTGCCGCGCTATTTAACCTGGCACTACCCTCCAGCGCCGTTGCCCATGCCATTCTCGTCAAATCAGAACCCGCGAAAGACAGTGTTGTAACGGTCAGCCCGACAAAAATTGACGTCTGGTTCGATGATAAAGTCGGCAGCGAATTTAAAGCACTGGCCGTCATTGACAGTGCGGGAAAACGTGTTGACAACAAAGATGTGCAACAAGAAACCTTTGAGCCAGCACACCTTTACGCCACCTTACAACCCTTAGCCGCCGGAACTTACACCACCCGCTACCGTGTCGTATCCATTGACGGTCACATTGTGACCGGTAAATTTCAATTTACCGTTAAAGCGCCTTAAAGACCCTTTCCTGTTTTAGCCGCATCCTTACCTTTAACGGAGTGCCACGATGAAAAACCCTACCTTACTGCTTAGCTATAGCTTAAACATACTGTTATGCTTGTTTTTTATGACGGGCTGTAACAATAACCAGGATGCCAAAAAACCGCAACTTGAAGACGTTAACAGCGTAGGTTGCTTAGTCGCTAATGATTTTTACGCCGTGCATTTTAGTGCGTACCTGCAACCCTCCGCAGAACAAAAAAATGACCGTGAAGCGTTATTAAGACCTTACTGCCAAGAGATTCCCAGCCCCGGTAAAACTTTTTTTAGCGCCGACTTAATTGATAGGGATGTTAGAAAAACGCCGATAGGCATTCGTATTGTAGAAATCGATAGCAGCGCTAGCCAAGCGCCGCAAGCCGCTGATGCCAAAGAACTGCGTACCCTCGTTGAAGTTCCGGCGCAACTCTATCCGCAAGGCGTAGTAACCGCCCAAGCGACTATCGACAAAATTGGCGACTATGCCCTGATTCTTATTATCGGTGGCGAAGAAGCCTTATCGGAAGATGACCAATTACACGTCCCCTTCCATGTCGGCAAAAAACTGTTTGACCTGTCTACGCAAATGCTCTTTTTACTCACCATCGGCTTATTGTTCAGCATTGGCGTGGCTTATTTACTCTATCGACACCGTAAAAACAAATCACCTGCTTAAATTTATGACGTGATGCTGGCGTCACTTTGCTGGTGAAAACGGATGTACACAGCCATGCAGCCGTGTAGGGTGTGCAACGCTTTTCTGCATTTATGCCCACGGGCACACCAGTTGATAAGCTCGGCGTGTGGTTATATACGGTGCACCCAAGGGGATAAAGGCAAAAAAACCCGCCCACCCTATCTGACTGAATATATTTCATGTATTGGAGTAGAGATGATGGAAAAATACAATACTTACCCGCATAATTGATTACCAATAATAAAAATATGGCGGCGTATCTTGATTAAAAAATGTGGATTTACTGGCGAATCAGATTTATTTAAAAATGCAGGTGAAATAATTAGCAAGGCTTTATATATTGTTTCAGCCACACTTGGAGCAATAGCTCTTTCTGTTGGAAGTGCTTACGCGGGGTCATTCCTATTTTTCACAGAACTTGAAAATGTGGCTGGATTTTGGCCTTCTTTTAAATTCATATTATTAAATCCAATTGCCACCTTAATTTACGGCGGAATTTTTCTTTTTTTCGGCGGTCTTGGAACATATTTCGATCAAAATAGGCAACAATTGCAAAACAATGAATTGGCTTTAGCAAATAACGAACTAAACAAATCAGTAACTGGGTTGCGGGAGGCTCTTAACAGTACACAAGAAGAATTGCAGGATCAAAAATCAGAAACAAATAAATTAAACAAAGAACTTGTAACTATTTGGCTTAAATCAGCTCTTAAGAATTTAAAGCTTAACAGTACAGAAAGGGCTACAATCTATTATGAATTTGACGATGCTTTCTTTTTGTTGGCTCGTTACTCAATAAACCCTAAATACGCTAAAATCCATAGGCAGAAGTTCCCATTAACCCAGGGTGTTATTGGGAAAGCGTGGCAACACGGGTTGCATGTTGAGAAAGATTGCCCTGACTCAAAAAATGGTCAAGAATATACAGGTTATCTCATTAAAACATATGCCTATGAAGAAGATAAAATCAATTCATTAACAATGAAAAGCTGTAGATACGTTGCTTTAGCAATCGTAGATGCAGATGTTCATATCGGTGTAATCGTTTTTGAAAGTACTGAACCTGAGTTCTTAATAAATAATAGGGACAGTAAAATAAGTGAGTATTGTAGGAATGCTCAAGGGCAGCTTTCAAAATTTGTGCGTGAGAGCTTGAAACTTGACAGGGAAGTTACCGTCAAAAGTGATATTAAAAACAAATCAGTAGAAGATGATATTTTAAAAACTATGGGGAACAAGGGTATATGAATAAGTTACAAAACATAGTGGCTTACTTGTGTTCACAGTATCCACATAAATCAGAATTATCGAAAGCTAGGTTGACGAAGCTTGTATATCTCGCTGATTGGTTTTCATCGCTTGTTTATGGAAAACCAATGACTGATATTGAGTGGATTTTTAATCACTATGGTCCATATGTGGACGATGTTGTTGCCTCCATTCATAATACTCAAAATTTCTCATTAAAAATTGAACAAAATGGATACGGCGCAACTAAGCATGTTATATCTTTTCATGGGGACAAAAATGAAATCAATCTCTCAACTGAAGAATGTGGAATTCTGGATATTGTAATAGAAAAAACTAAGCCACTGTATTTTAATGATTTTATTGATTATGTGTACTCAACATATCCTGTTAAATCACAAGAAAGATATTCCACTTTAAATCTACAG
This sequence comes from Methylococcales bacterium, assembly GCA_026398935.1. Classification (GTDB taxonomy): domain Bacteria; phylum Pseudomonadota; class Gammaproteobacteria; order Methylococcales; family Methylomonadaceae; genus SXIZ01. The sequence continues at coordinate 20,808 of JAPLRW010000291.1, read as the reverse complement.
TCACTAGCAAAAGAATATAAAAGGAAAAGTGCTACATTATAGGTTGGGTAAAGTTTCCCGTATTAACACGCAAAATCACGAATACGCTGTAAGCCTCACTATAAGGATTCAGCCGTGTAGGGTGTGCAACGCTTTTCTGCACACCAATTAATAAGCTCGGCGCTTGGTGTTATATACCGTGTACCCAAGGGCACTGCGCCCTTTAGGTTATAAAGGCAAAAAACCGCCCACTCGGACTATGCCGCCCAAAATACGCTGTTTTCTGAAGCCTGCCGACTTTAGGTCAATCCAAACGGCCTGACTGCGTCTTTGATAACGGATATACCGTACGGTTGACCACGGCTTCTAAATCAATAGTGCTCCAGTCAAATTGCTCAATATCGCTGACTTTACGCCCCAAAAATTCACTGTGACAATAGAGTCCGGACGGGTCTATATTTAAGATAATCATCTGCCAAGGTCATTAACGCGTGCTTAAGCAGTCGCTGTTAGAGGAAAATAGAGGGGATTGGTTTTTAATTTATGGTGCGCCCGAGACGATTCGAACGTCCGACCCCAGCCTTCGGAGGGCTGTACTCTATCCATCTGAGCTACGGGCGCGCATTTCAGCTATGCATTCTAACCGATCATGATAAAAATTACGATAACATTGTTTTTAAATGTGCCAAACTGGCTTTACCACGTTGTTTTTGTTCCTCAGGATCTAGCTTCTTTTTAGCCACCCACTCCAAATCTTCTGCAGGTAGCTCGCTTAAAAAACGACTGGGTTCACATTCACTGATTTCACCATAACGTTTGCGGTGCGTGCAATAACTAAAGGTCAGGGTACGCTGGGCGCGCGTAATACCAACATACGCCAAGCGGCGTTCTTCCTCAATATTCCCGGTTTCAATGCTGTTTTGGTGCGGCAGAATATTTTCTTCCAGCCCAATTAAGAACACATACGGGAACTCTAGCCCTTTAGCGGCGTGTAAGGTCATTAAACTAACTTGATCGGCGACTTCCTGCTCCTCATTGCGTTCCAAAATATCCATCAACATGATTTTGGCGACGATCTCCGCCAAGGATTTGTCTGCCCCTTCGTCACTTTTGGCGATACGTTTTAACCATTCAATTAATTCATTAACATTTTTTATCCGCCGTTCGGCGGTCGCATCGGTTTTGCTGTTTTCTTTCAGCCATTGTTCGTAGCCAATCTGGTGAATAAAGCCATGGATAACCGCAAAGGTATCGCCGTTTTGCAGGTTATGCGCCGTTTCATTCACCCAGTTACAAAATTTTTCCAGACGATACTGCGCTTTTTCACCCAGCTTTTGCCCTAACCCCAGCTCAGAACTGGCGGAAAATAAGCTAATGCGGCGCTCGTTGGCGTATTCACCGAGCTTTTCCAGCGTAGTAGGGCCAATTTCACGGCGCGGGGTATTAATAATGCGTAAAAAAGCGGCATCGTCATCACGATTAACGAATAGCCGTAAGTACGCCAGCATGTCTTTGATTTCTGCATAGGCAAAAAACGAGGTTCCACCACTGATGAAATAGGGGATATTATTTTCACGTAAACTGCGTTCGAATAGCCGTGACTGGTGATTGCCGCGATAAAGAATGGCGTAATCCTGATAGTTTCCGCCCTGCTTGAATTTATGATGAATGATTTCAGAAACAATTTGTTGCGATTCAATCAAATCATCTTTATGGCTTAAAACCCGTAATGGCTCGCCATACCCCAACTCGCTCCACAGGCGTTTTTCAAACGCATGCGGGTTGTTAGCAATTAGCTGGTTAGCAACTTTTAAAATACGCCCGGTCGAACGGTAATTTTGCTCCAGCTTAATGACTTCCAGGCGACTGTAATCTTTTTGCAGTTGCATTAAGTTTTCAGGTTGCGCACCGCGCCAGGCATAAATGGATTGATCGTCATCCCCTACGACGGTGAAGCGCCCCAGATTGCCCGCCAATAATTTGACCAGTTGGTATTGCGTTAAATTGGTATCTTGATACTCATCCACCAACAGGTAACGGATTTTATTTTGCCATTTTTGTAAAATGTCTGGGTGTTGCTGTAAAAGTAACACAGGCAATAAAATCAGGTCATCAAAATCTACTGCATTGTACGCTTTGAGATTACGCCCATAGTCGCGGTATAACACCGCACTGGGATACGCGTCAGTATCACTTTGCGCTAATGCCTGCTCAGGGGTTATAAAGGCATTTTTCCACTGCCCAATTAAGGCTGCGTACTGATCGACTTTATCAATATCCAGCGCTTGATCACTGTGATTGATCAAGCTGCGCAGTAAGGTGGCTTTATCCTGCTCGTCAAACAAGGTTAGATTGGCTTTATAGCCTAAGCTTTTGTGTTCTTTACGCAGAATATCCAAGCCCAGAGAATGAAAGGTAGACACCCTTAAACCGCTACCTTGCTTGGCATCTAATAACTTGGAAACGCGGCGTTTCATTTCGCGCGCGGCTTTATTGGTAAAGGTTACCGCTGCAATATATTTTGCGGGCGTACCCTGTTGCACTAGATAGGCGATTTTTTCGGTAATCACCCGCGTCTTGCCACTCCCCGCACCAGCAAGGACTAACAACGGGTGATCGATGGTTTTAACAGCAGCAAGCTGTTGCGGGTTAAGCTTGGACATACGTGAAAAAATAGTCGGGCATTATTATTTTAAGCGACAAAGGTTAAATAGCCTGGCTTAACTACGTGTAGCAATCGAGGTAACATCCCGTTGACTGGGGCCAGTGTAGAGCTGTCTAGGGCGACCAATTTTCTGCTCAGGGTCGCTAATCATTTCATCCCATTGTGCAATCCAACCAATTGATCTTGCCATGGCAAAAATAGCGGTAAACATGGACGAGGGAATACCTAATGCACGCAAGACAATACCAGAATAAAAATCAACATTCGGATACAGTTTTTTAGTAATAAAGTAGTCATCTTCCAGCGCAATCCGCTCTAGCTCCAAAGCCAATTTAAACAGCGGGTCGTCATGCAAACCTAGCTCAGTTAAGACTTCATGGCAGGTTTCACGCATCAATGTTGCACGCGGATCGTAATGCTTATAAACCCGATGCCCAAAGCCCATAAGCCTGAAAGGATCATTTTTATCTTTGGCCTTGGCGATATAGCGCTCTATCTGTGCAACATCACCGATTTCCTCCAACATCTTCAACACCGCTTCGTTAGCGCCGCCGTGAGCTGCGCCCCATAAACAGGCAATTCCCGCTGTTACACAGGCGTAAGGGTTTGCGCCACTGGAGCCAGCTAACCGAACCGTTGATGTTGACGCATTCTGTTCATGATCGGCATGCAAGATCAAAATTCTATCCAAAGCCCTTACCAATACTGGATTAGGCTGATACTCTTCACACGGCGAACCCAGCAGCATATGCATAAAATTTTCAACATACCCCAATTTATTCCTAGGGTACATAAACGGCATACCAATACTGTATTTGTAACACATCGCTACGATGGTTGGCATTTTAGCAATTAAGCGAATCGCACAGATATTACGATGATCCGCACGCTTAATGTCAATCGCGTCATGGTAAAACGCCGATAACGCGCCAACAACAGCCACCATAATCGCCATAGGGTGCGCATCACGACGAAAGCCTTTAAAAAAGTTAGTCAGCTGATCATGTACCATGGAATGCTCGGTGGTACATTTAATCAAATCTTTTAAGGCTCTGGCATTCGGCAGATCGCCGTGCATCAGCAGATAACACACTTCCAGAAAGTCACATTTCTCGGCTAATTGTTCAATAGGATAGCCACGGTATAACAAAATACCCGCATCGCCATCAATATAAGTAATCGATGATGAGCAGCTCGCCGTCGAGGTAAAACCGGGATCATAAGTAAATAAACCAGTTTCTTTATACAAAGCACGAATATCAATAACATCAGGCCCCAAGCTTCCGCTTAACAGCGGCAGCTCACAAGGTGCTTGCGTATCGGGATTAATTAAGGTGATATGAGTTGGTTTAGACATGCCGAGTTGCTCCGTTGTGCCGCACGTAAACATGGCGCTAAATAGCGTTGCTAGACATTAGGTAAGCGACGTAGATTTTAACCATCGATACATGATAAATGACCATGCAGTGTGCGAGTTTTTGTTAACGTTTTTAAGCGAATTTTTCCGCCGTAGGCTGATTGTACACTGTCGCAGAATAGATGCGTGAACTAAATATTATGGCTCACGATGACAGTATACCGCCTACACTCAATTGCCATTTACCACGTTCTTTCGCTTAATTCTTTGCGTAAGTTAATGCGGCATATCACGCTATTAATGCGTGATATACCATATTTTTTAAATGCCTTCCGCTTTTCTATGGTTACAATCCAGCGCTAATGGCAACGCAAGACTATGGCGTAAATATTGCGTTACTACGCATGTTATACCAAAAAACCTACTGCTGGCTATTTCGCTTTTCTAAGCGCGGATAGCCTCAAGCCTTGTAAATTTGACCACCCCTAAGGATATACCCATGACTGAAATGACGCGTAGAAACTTCTTAACTGTCGCTGGCGTTGCCGCCGCCTCTGTTGCTATTGGCTTCCCAAACATTTCCAAGGCAGCAACACCCCTGGTTTTAGCGCCATTACCTTATGCGGATACTGCTTTAGCGCCAGTGATTAGCCAACAAACAATGGGCTTTCATTATGGCAAACATCATCTAGGCTATATCACCAATCTTAATACCGCTCTCGCACTACCAGCCAATGCTGCTTACGCAGATATGACACTGGAGCAAATCATGCTAGCTACCGCGAACCAAAAAGCGTTAGCTGGCCTATTTAATAATTCTGCACAAGCGTTAAATCATCAGTTTTATTGGGAAAGCATGATGCCTAAAGGAGGCGATACAGCAAAACCAAGCGGCCTATTACTGAGCAAAATTGAAGCAGCCTTTGGCGATTACCCGACAATGAAAACAAAACTGGTTGATATTGCTGTTGCGCAATTTGGTGGTGGCTGGGCATGGCTGGTGGACAACAACGGCAAGCTTGAAATACTCTCTACCAGCAATGCCGACAACCCAAAAATGTTCGGTTTAAAACCTTTATTGACTATTGATGTCTGGGAGCATGCTTATTACCTAGATTACCAAAATGTGCGTAAAACCCACGTACAAGCCGTCGTTGATAAACTACTCAACTGGAATGCAGCGGCGGTTCGTTTAGGAGCTTAAGCCATGAAACCAAGCCTTTACCTAAGCACTACCTTGCTTATCGTCACAACCACATCCCTTTGGGCAGCACCTGTGACCTTAACCGGCAAGAATGTTCGCTTCATCATTGATGATAGCGCATTAACCGCTTTCGGCGGCGTAAAGCCAACGGTACAAGATGATATTTTAATTTTCTCACCGCCTGCAACGACTTACCGTGCCGAAGCTGTGTCACCCCAAACACCCGTCGGCTTTAAATCACAGGGCATTGAATTCAAAATAGAAGCACTAAAAGGACAGACATTAACCGCCGTAACACTGCGCAGTAGCGGCCTGCGAAACAGTCAGGGCAAAGCATTATTAACCAACACCTTCGCCTATGGAAAACTTAACCTGAAAGATCAATTTTTAGTGAATCACGCAGTTAGCTTCGATGCCGTTGCTGCATCAACTATCAGTTGGCAGGCGCTAAATGTTAGCAGCGATCCTAACGGTACCGAAGCAACCCTTAATAATTTAAGCACACGCACGCTTGACGTATCTACATCACACAATCTACGGGCACTGGCGCTGGATAAAACCGGGAGCGCCAGCATTGATGCACAAGATGGCGTCAGCTTCTCAGTGCTAACCAGTCCTGTGACGCAAGCTGACCGTATACTTAACTGGGCAGAAGCGACCTATATGTCGGTATCCGCCGCACCGCCGTTTACTATACTTCCGACACTGAGAAACGGAACGGCATCACTCACGCTATCCAACAATGCCGCTTATCAATGCAATAACGCAGGACAAGCCTGTACGAATCTCGATGGCTTACTCTACCGCTGTTATGCTGAGGCAAAAAAATGCTACGGCATTAAAGATAATAGCGTTTATGCCTATAGTTATTCCGATCAAATCATTCGCACCCTTGGATCAGCGCAACCCTATCTCGATCAGGCAATAGCCGCCAATTTTTAACACCATCGATTATCGAAAACAGAACGCCTAACCCATGTTCCGTTTTCGATAGCATCCCCAAGCCTATTTCGCTATACGTAATAAGCAAGTCGAACCACGCGTTCACCCTGTCATTCAATGCTACGCACGGGTAATAAAGTGTTAAAATTACGGCACACTTTCTTTCATTACCCACGAGGCATTATGTCTGCTCCGGCTGTTCTTTACGAATCATCACTACCCAGTTTAACCCTGCGCGCACGCGGTAAAGTCCGTGATATGTATGATATTGATGAGCAAACCTTGTTAATTGTGACCACCGACCGTCTATCGGCTTTTGACGTCATTTTACCGGATGCCATTCCGGGCAAAGGTCTGGTACTGACGCGTGTGTCTAATTTTTGGTTTCACAAAATGCAGGCCATTATCCCCAACCACCTGCTGGATATTCCTTTAGCGCAAATCATACCCGACGCCGCCGAACGCGCACAAATTGAAGGCCGCGCCATTATCGTTAAAAAATGCCGCCCGTTACCCGTTGAAGCCATTGTACGCGGTTATCTGATTGGTTCCGGCTGGAAAGATTATCAAAAAACCGGTGCGGTGTGCGGCATTACCTTACCAACAGGTTTACAACAAGCCGAACAACTCCCCGAAGCCATTTTCACGCCGTCAACCAAAGCCGACGTTGCCGCACACGATGAAAATATTTCGTTCGCGCAAACCTGTGACCTATTGGGTCAAGATCTTGCTGAACAAGTACGCGACGTAAGCATTAAGCTGTACACGGAAGCCGCCGCCTACGCCAAACAACGGGGCATTATCATTGCGGATACGAAATTCGAATTCGGTGTAGATGAGCACGGCGCATTAATCTTAATTGACGAAGCGTTGACGCCTGATTCCTCACGGTTTTGGCCCGCTGATCAGTATCAGGTAGGTATCAGTCCGCCCAGTTTTGACAAACAATATGTACGGGATTATCTGGAAACGCTGGACTGGAATAAAACCTCACCCGGCCCTAAATTACCCGCTGAAGTCGCGGAGTATTGCGCCGCAAAATACCGCGAAGCAGAAACACGCCTGATCCAAGATTAAGATACCCGCGGCCGCTGTTGACCGATCCAATAAACACACGCCGTTCGTGGTGAATTTGTCGAACCATGCGCGGCCTTCAGTGCTTTAGCCTGCCACCGTTGTTTTTAAACGCTATTCAGAGAATAGCCTGCGTTCACATTGTCAAGAACGTGTTTTACCTCAAAGTTTCTGGCCTGGTCTAAGGACAGCGCTTGGGAAAAGTAAAAGCCTTGTACATAATCCACGCCCGCCGAGGTAACTATGTCCAATTGCTGCTTGGTTTCTATGCCTTCTGCAACAAGAATAAAGCCTAAATCCTTCAACATGGCACAAAGATGCCGATAAACGATCACGCCTTTATCGAGCATTAATTGATCCGCCAGAAATTTATCTAACTTAATCACTTTAATCGGCTGCTGAAATAAACTTTCAACACTGGAATACCCCGTACCAAAATCATCAATGGCTAATTCAAAACCCAATTCATTTAATAATTGGATATTTTTGCCATTTCCGGCGCTGGAGATGACAGCCTTTTCAAGAATTTCAAACTGTATGGGCAATCCTTGTAGATACGCTACAATTTGCAGCAATACAGCCGTATCCCCTAAAGTATCTGGATGCAAATTAATACTGACTTTTACTGGCTGCGTCATCGACCATTTGCGGATATCCTTAGCCACTTGCTTACTTACCCACAAATCGATGACGGGAGCCAATCCTGCCATTTCTATAACATCAAGAAAATAGGGACCGACAACCCGCCCATCACGCATTTTTAGCCGTAATAGCGACTCAAAATGATGACAACTTAGATCGGAAACGCACACTTTCGGTTGATAAAATACCTGCAATTCGTTTTCGGTAATTAACTCGATAACTTTATTTGTTTCGACATGGGACTCAACAATATGTGTTTGCGCTTTTTGAAAATTAAGTCCTCTTTTGGACTCGATATGCGTGGAAATTTCCAACTTTGTTTCTAGTACATGTAACGACTCCGAACTGGATTGCGACATGAGAAAGCGTTTCACAAAAGGGTAATAAAGTGCGACATCCAACGCTAATAAGCCACCTTGCAAAGCAATAAGCCACTTACTGTCTGCGACCAAAAAATAGGCATTTAAAAAAATGGGCGTAGTCCATGCTAAAGAACCATTGATTGCACCGAGCTTAACGATACCAAAAGACAAAGCGCTATAGGCCAGTGCCAAATTAACCAGCGGAACCATAACAAACGCTATCGCCAATTGCCGATTAAATACAATGGGTAAGCCGTAGATAATAATTTCATTGATGTTAAACACCAAAAACGGCAACCCGGTTCTGACAACTGCGGAGGCATGTCGATCCTTAGCCAGCCACACTATCGCAATAGCAAGCGCCCAACTACTACCCGCACCGCCAAAAACAAATAGATCGAAAAACATTTTCGCCGTTAGACCAGGGAAAATATCATTATTTAGAGATTGATTATTAAGCAATAAATCGAACGTATTTTCGCCATGTACGCCAATTAACCAAAAACAATGCGCCCAAAACGTTCTAACCAATAATAAACTATTGGACGTAAGCTGAAGTTGCTCTATCAAAGCACTGCCGCCTGCCAGCAACATTGAACAAGGCAGCTGCAAACCATACCACCCCCCCAAAATCAGCACATAGCTGAAAATAAAGGGCACTATATATTGATTGGCGGTCATCACATGATTATCCAAGGTGGCATAAACTTTGGGCACTAACCATTTAATGTTAAGTAAAATACGCAGTAACGCTGTAGCGGCTATAGGAATAACCAATACCGCTATCGAAGCCTGACCATTATCCGTATCGCTAATACCCTGTAATAATTTGTTTATCGCGACCACAGTGAGAAAAAGCGTGACCGCTAAGGTAATGGTAAGCATCCGGTCAAGTCGGTATAGCTTTGCCAACTGATAAGCGATTGAAATAACTAAAAGTATCGGGAAACTGTCTTGTAAAATCATTAATACTACCTTAGCCTGACCGTATTGCGTTGCCCATTCAGCGTAACGCAGCAGCTCAAACAACATAGTCACTAACGAATTAATAATCAGGTAAGGCAATATGGCGACATACGCCTCCCTAAGCGCAAAGCCTGATCGCATAAGACTGTTTTTGTAATGACTATTTAACATACCTATCCAGTGGTTTTCTGTTTTCCAAACTGTTGCACCGCTATTGCTATTGCTATTGGGCACAACGCATGATCATTCTGTTAAATCTCAGCTTAACCCCTATTTTTACAAATAAAGGAAACATGAGGTAGCGATGCATTACCGAACGGACAAAATAACTATTCATCATTACAACAAGCCATGTTCTGCAAAAGAATACGGCTCACCCTCCCCTACGATAAAATGATCCAAGACGCGAATATCCAATAATGCTAAGGCTTGTTTTAATTTATCGGTAATGTGTTGATCTGCCGGACTGGGTTCATTAATACCAGAGGGATGATTGTGTGCAAAAATGACTGCCGCCGCGTTGTGGTGTAAGGCGCGTTTAATGACTTCGCGCGGGTACACGCTGGCGCTGTCAATCGTGCCGCGAAACAGTTCTTCTAATTGAATAACCCGATGCTGATTATCCAAGAATAAACAGGCAAAGACTTCAAAGTGATAGCCGCGCAATTGTGCGCTCAAATATGCGCGGGTTATTTCTGGGCTGGTTAGAGCATCGCCTTTTTGCAGGATTTCGGCAAAATGCCGCCGCGCCATTTCCAGCACCGCCTGTAATTGTGCGTATTTAGCATCGCCCAGCCCTAAGCCTTGGCAAAACCGACCTCGATCCGCATTCAATAATGCGCGTAAAGAGCCAAAGGTGGTTAATAGTTCGCGCGCTAAATCAACCGCTGATTTACCGGGCGTACCTGTGCGTAAAAAAATCGCCAAAAGTTCGGCGTTGGTTAAAGCGGCGGGCCCTCTTTGTAATAATTTCTCCCGTGGACGTTCATCAGCTGGCCAATCATTAATACCCATTTTAGCTCCATCCCTTTCAACGGGGGTATTTAGGATTAAATACCCATTAAACGTTTCTGTAAGACGCATCCCTTACGCTGCATTTTTGACTTTATGAATGACAGATTTTAGATATACTGGCAGTAAAACAGTGATTAGTAAACGAAAAGGAGCCTACGATTAAAAAACGAATTCTTTTAGCGATTAGCGGCGGCATTGCGGCGTATAAATGCGCCGAACTGGTGAGGCTACTTGTCAAACAAAATGCCGAAGTACGGATAGTGATGACACAAGCAGCGCTACAGTTTGTGACGCCCTTAACCTTCCAAGCATTATCGGGTTATCCGGTGCAGACTGACTTATTAACGCCGGAAGCAGATTATGCCATGGGACACATTGAGTTGGCACGCTGGGCGGATGTGTTGTTGATAGCGCCTGCTACGGCGAATGTGCTGGCGAAGCTGAGTCATGGTTTGGCGGATGATTTACTCAGCACACTGTATCTGGTCGCAGAATGTCCAGTATATGTCGCCCCAGCAATGAATCAAGCCATGTGGCATAAACCGGTAACACAACAAAACCTTAAGCGGTTACAGCAACATGGCGTCATCTTGATTGGCCCTGAGAGTGGTGAGCAAGCGTGCGGCGACATCGGCTTTGGGCGTATGTCTGAACCGACAAGCATTTGTCAGCAGATTATGTCCGAATCGTGTTCGCGCATTTTGCTCGGCAAAAAAATACTCATTACCGCAGGCCCCACACGAGAAGCAATTGATCCCGTCCGCTACATTACTAACCGTAGCTCAGGAAAAATGGGCTATGCCTTGGCCGCTGCTGCTGTGGCGGCGGGAGCAGAGGTTACTTTGGTCAGCGGGCCAGTGGCGTTAACTGCCCCCCCGGCGGCGCATACACTTAACGTCGAAACCGCGGCACAAATGTATGCGACGGTTATGCAGCAAGTGCAACACTGTGATATTTTTATTGCGGCGGCAGCGGTAGCCGATTACACCCCACAAGAAGGACAGCCGAGTAAGATTAAAAAACAAGCCGAGCAAACTACGCTGATTTTATTAAAAACACAGGATATTTTAGCTGCTGTTGCAGCACTGCCTAACGCCCCGTTCAGTGTCGGCTTTGCCGCTGAAACGGATGATCTGGAAAAACATGCGTTAGATAAGTTGCAGCGCAAACGGGTCAATATGATTGCCGCTAACTGGGTAGGCCGCGAGCAAGGCGGCTTTGAGTCTGATCAAAATGCCTTACAGGTATTCTGGAAAAATGGCCAACACGCGATTGCGATGATGGACAAAGCGCAACTGGCAGAACAACTGATTCACTTAATCGCAGCACAATTTCATAAGGAATAGCATGCAAACCGTACAACTTAAAATTTTAGATCCGCGCCTTGGTAACGAAATCCCTTTACCGGACTATGCTACCCCCGGCTCTGCGGGTATGGATTTGCGCGCCTGCTTAGACGAGCCGCTGGTATTAAATCCGGGTGAATCCGTACTGATTCCAACGGGCTTAGCGATACACATTGCCGATCCTGCTATTGCCGCGCTGCTGTTACCTCGCTCTGGATTAGGCCATAAACACGGTATTGTATTGGGTAATTTAGTGGGACTGTGTGATGCCGATTACCAAGGGCAAGTATTTGTTTCCTGCTGGAATAGAAGCAATACGCCATTTACCGTTGCTATTGGCGAACGCATTGCGCAAATGGTTTTTATACCGATCATTCAAGTTGCTTTTGAACAGGTCACCGAGTTTGATGCCAGTGTACGCGGTGAAGGTGGCTTTGGTCATACGGGACGCCACTAATAACGTTAAAATTTATATTACCCACACAGTATCTTTCCCTTTTAAAAATGGACACCTAAATCCCCATGAAAACCAAAGCGGCGCACCAGATTGCCCAACACTTATGTGAAGCATTACCGTATATTCAACGTTTTAATAATAAAACCGTAGTCGTGAAATTTGGCGGCAACGCGATGATTGACGATGCCTTAAAGCAAAGTTTCGCACGTGATATTGTGCTCATGAAATCAGTTGGAATAAACCCCATTGTCGTTCATGGTGGCGGCCCACAAATTGGCGAGGTATTAAAGCGCTTGGGCAAAACCTCTGAATTTATAGACGGTATGCGCGTCACCGATGATGAAACGATGGATGTTGTCGAAATGGTGCTAGGAGGACTGGTTAACAAGGAAATCGTGAACCTGATCAATCGACATGGCGGTAAAGCCATCGGTATAACCGGTAAAGACGGTGATTTTATTCACGCCCGAAAAATCAACATGACCCGTGCCACAGCAGAAGGCCAAGAGTCTGAAATCATTGACATCGGTCATGTTGGCGAGGTAAAAAGCATTGACCCCAGCATTGTTGAAATGCTGAATAAAAGTGATTTTATTCCGGTCATTGCCCCCATCGGTGTCGGCGAAGAAGGTCGCTCTTATAATATTAATGCCGATTTAGTCGCGGGGAAAGTAGCAGAAGTATTGAAAGCTGAAAAGCTGTTACTGCTAACCAATACCCCAGGCATTCTGGATAAAGAAGGGCAATTATTAACAGGATTAACCATTGCCGACATTGATGCACTAACCGCTGACGGGACGATTTCAGGCGGTATGATCCCCAAGACCCGTTGCGCCATGGAAGCTCTTAAAGGCGGAGTAAATAGCGTGCATATTATTGATGGTCGCGTTGAACACGCCGTTTTATTGGAGCTATTTACCGATCAAGGCGTTGGAACACTCTTAATGCGCCGAAGATAAGTGTTGTAACAGAGAGGGCTTATTCGCGGCAGCAATCCGCCCGTTTGATAACGGAACGGATTGCCTGCCAGCGAATAAACGCTACACGTCTATTGACAGGCTGCGTGCTACTTTAATGCCGTTTCTAAAAAAGGTTTAAAAGCCGTCCTTATGTCGGCGGCCGCTTTACTCGCGCAGAGCTCAGCACCCATCGTAGAATGATGACAACGAATATCTAAAAACAATTTTTGTTGCTCCCCTGCCATCTGCATTCTGGAAACAGACAAACTTAGATCATCTTCTTTAACGGGTTTATTGCTTAAGATTAACTGCTCGGTACTGCTACTGACCGAGGTTGTTGAATGGCGTTGCACAAATGTTTTAGACAACTGCCACGCTTTGTCACACTGCACAAGACTCGAACAGTTAAACAAGCCCGCCAATTCAGCAATCGGCACAGCGTTGTCCGTAACGGCAGGCGCGGCGGCTTTATCATGCGTTAGAAACTTAAAGCGTTCAATATTAAGTTCAAACTCCGCTTTAATTTGATTTTTCTTATCAACGTGATTACTGATCTCACCCGTCGCGAGCTGAATCTGTTGCTCGGATGATCGAATTTCCTCAAGCCTTGCTGTGGGTATCTTCTCACCTTTACGCTCATACTCCGCTATTTTTTTCTGCTGTGCTTCCAGCTGACGCTGTAATCGCTTTAAATTGCCTTCAGCAACCCGCCGCTGTGCATCCAACGCCTGCATCCGGCCATTAAGCGTTAAATTCAAATCATCCACACTACGATAAGTACTCAGTAAAACTCGATCTTCAGCACTTTGCTTCGATATGAGCTGCTCCTGCTCTTTACGCAATGCTTGCAATCGCTGCTCTTGCTCATATTCCTCAGGACTTTTCGCTTTATTCAGCGTATCCGTCACCTGCCCATTTTTATTGAGCGTTTCGCGTTGATATTTAACTTGATCAGGTGGGACTTTATCCGAAAAATGCGTTTTACCGCTGTCGTCAACCCAATGGAATGTCTTGGCCTCCGCAGCATGTTGAGCTGCAAAAACCAGCGTTATAGCTAAGACAAGCTTTTTAAATGGTATCGTTAAGAACATAAGCAACCAAATCAACGTTAAAGAATCAACAATAAGTCTAGCTATAAATTGGATTTTAACAAGGACGGCTTAACCAATCAAACTCGCCAATTCATGCAGCGGCGGCAGCAGCAGCATTTTAGCCAACTGCAACATAATCAACGCCGCCAAGGGTGAAAAATCAACGCCGCCTAAATCAGGCAACATTTGACGACACACTTTTAAGATAGGCTCGCTCAAACTGTACAATAATGCCGCTACAGCACTAAACGCGCCGGGATTGAACCAACTCAGTAACGCACTGGCAAATATGGCAAAAATAAACACATTAATGACCAGCGAGAGTAGTTGTGTAAATGAGATGACCACTAACGCACCAATACCAACAACAACCCCTTTAAGGAAAAGGATGGAAAAATCTGCGAGCATTTGTAAGGCTAACGCTAAAACCAATGCCGAGGTATCAATGTTACGCACCGAGGGGATATAACGCCGCAATAATTTCAACGGTGGATGCGTCACTTTAATCAATAATTGCGCCATCGAATTAGACGAACTTGCACCGCTCCATTGCAATAAAAAACGCAAGATAATCGCTAAAATATACAGTGAAAAGAGTGTATCAATCAAAAAAATGATCGGCTCGGACATATAACTAGATCCCATTACAATGCTCCCAATTCTATTGACATAGCAACCGAGCGATCACGCGCCGCATGTAACGCATGTGTCACCAGTTGTGTAAAGCCGCCCTGTTCGAAGCAATCTAAAGCCGCTGCGGTTGTGCCGCCAGGAGAAGTAACCCGCCGACGTAACTGCTCGGGAGATTCATTGGATTCCAGTGCTATTTTGGCTGCACCCAAGGCCGTTTGCTGAATTAACAAGCGCGCCTGTGCTTCGTTTAAGCCTAACTCTAGCGCAGTTTTTTCCATGGCTTCCATGAGTAAAAAATAATACGCAGGGCCACTGCCTGAAATCGCCGTTACCGCATCAAGCTCAGATTCGTGTTCAACCCATAACGCCAAACCCACTGCCCGTAAAATATTCTCAGCTAAATCCCGTTGCACATTACTCACGTTAGTGTTGGCATGTAACGCCGTTGCACCGGTTAAAACCAATGCTGGCGTATTGGGCATACAGCGCACAATGGCAACACCATCACCCAGCCACTGCCCAAGGCTTTTTTGAGTAATGCCGGCAGCGATGGAAACAACCAATGCGTTATTGTGCTGAATGGCACCCGCCACTTCGCGCGCAACAACGCCCAATACCTGTGGCTTTACAGCCAACACCACCACATCCACAGCATCAACCAGTGCCGTATTACTGCTGGCAATATTTACCTGTAAACTGTCCGCTAACGCCTGTAGACTGCCCTGATTAACATCCGCAATCCAAATATGTTGCGAAGAATGACCACTAGCAATAAGACCACTGATTAAGCTGGTTGCCATATTACCTGCACCGATAAAACCTATATTTTTTATGTTCATGTGTTGACGTGTTATAAGTGATAATACAAAAAAGCACCGAAAATTCTAAATAACGCTATAATTATTTTACCCTTTATGGGTTCTTTATGCTGAACTCCGGCATCCCCCCCCACTAAAATCTTACCGTATTAACCAATATAGCCATGAAAAGTATAGCATTAATCGATGATACGCAAATTAATCTTACCCTTTTATGGCACTTAGTTAAAAGGCTAGAGCATTACGAACCGGTCAGTTTTCTACATCCTCTCGAAGGATTAGAGTGGTGTTTAGCCAATGATCCGGAGCTTATCATTGTTGATTTTATGATGCCCGATTTAAATGGGATCGAATTTATCAAAAGAATTCGTGCTATGCCTGAAAAGGCCAATACCCCCATTCTCATGGTAACCGCTAACGATAACAGCAATGTGCGTTATGAAACACTAGAATCAGGCGCAACCGACTTTCTCAACAAACCCATCGATAAAACGGAATTTATGATTCGGGTACGAAATCTGCTAGCCCTGCACAACAGCCAGCGTAAACTGGCCGACAAAGCCACTTGGCTGGCCGAAGAAGTGCAAAAGGCAACCCGTGAGATTCGTAATCGAGAGCAAGAAATTATTTTTCGATTATCAAAAGCTGCCGAATACCGAGACCCGGAAACGGGCGGTCATATCCGGCGCATGGCGCATTATTCAAAACACATTGCGAACCAAATGGGTATGTCAATCCCTTTGCAAAATATGATATTAGAAGCAGCACCCATGCATGACATCGGTAAAGTGGGTATTCCAGATTCCATTCTACTCAAACCGGGAAAACTCGATGTGACTGAATTTGAAATCATGAAAGAACATGCGCAGTTTGGGTATAATATTTTAAATGGCAGCTCATCTAAACTCATGCAACTCGGCGCACTTATCGCGCTGACTCACCACGAAAAATATGATGGCTCCGGCTATCCGAGAGCGCTGACGGGTGACAAAACACCTATCTACGGCCAAATTATTGCTGTTGCGGATGTCTTTGATGCGTTAACATCGGAGCGCCCTTACAAAAAACCCTGGAGCATAGCATCCGCCATTGATTTTCTTAAAGAAGGTTCTGGACAGCATTTTAAACCTGAATGTGTAACTGCTTTTCTAAAAGACTGGGATAGCGTCTTGTCCATTAAAGATCGCTTTGTAGATGATGAAATTGAGAACTTTACTCTGTAGCCCAGCAGGATCTGCTTCAGCACCACGCTGGTAAATTTACCGACAGTCTGTTCAAATGTTAGCCGAGTTGCGCGCCAGCGTTTAGTCTACACGACACATTGTATAAAAAGATCACTGTCCAATGACACGTAGCTTTTACACGCTGTACACCTGAATGTCTTGTGCTACCGCGCCCAATCTCAGCCAGAAAACGGGTGATAGCAAAATATTTCCTTACCCTCTTACCGTAATCCAATTGTTCTAACTGACTTTGCGCTATTTTCGTTGTCTTTTTTAGCTCATTTACCTAAGGCATGATTGTCAACGTAGGTAACCCTTAACGATTGCTCTCTAATTTTTCCTGCAAAAAAACCATTAATGCTTTTGCATACGAGGTTATGTCTGGTAAAGCCTTAGCCACCACAGCTATTTCTCCATTTTGAGCCGCGTGTTCAACAGTGATTAATAGCTGTTCAGCAGCGCCAGCCTTGAACAACGCGAAAATACCTTTTAACGTATGTAAACTGAGCGGTAATTCTGACGCATTGCGTTGCTCAAGTGCATGAGCAATGTCGGATACATAGCTATCGGCATTACTGATGTACATCTTGGCCATATCAATGAGAATTTCACTGTCTCCCCCCAATAATGCCAAAGCATTCTTCCAGTCACAGATAGGTGTAGCAACTTCCTCCGGCAAAGATAGCACAACAGGACTTTTATTCGCGACAGCAACACCATCACGATGCAGCCTATTGGGCTCAGGCAGCGAGGCGGTACTGTCTGTTTTACGCGTTGCAAAGTGCCGACTAATTACATCAAACAACACATTGGCTTTGATCGGCTTGGTGAGATAATCATTCATACCGGCATCCAATGCACGTTGACGATCACCCTTCAGTGCATTAGCTGTAATCGCAATAATGGGAATATTAAGCCCTTGCTGACGAATGCGGCGGGTGGCTTCCAAGCCATCCATAATGGGCATTTGAAAATCCATTAATACTAGATCATAGGTATGTTCGGCTAATTTATCCAAACATTCTTGACCATTAACAGCGAGACTTACTGTATGTCCCTGCTTCTCCAATAAGCGCACTGCTAATTGTTGGTTAATCACATTATCTTCAGCCAATAATATATCCAAAGGCTCCATGATTTTATAGTCGACTTCAGGAAAATACCGCCCGATAACCTCAAATAACTCGGTTACTTTTATAGGCTTCGTGAGGTAATCGTTCATGCCCGACTCAAGCGCCCGTTCACGATCACCTTTCATAGCATTAGCGGTCATCGCGATAACAGGAATATCAAGTCCCAGCTGGCGAATACGACGGGTTGCTTCCAAGCCATCCATAACCGGCATTTGAAAATCCATTAACACTACATCATAGGCATGTTTGGCTAATTTATCCAAACACTCCTGACCATTATTGGCGATACTCACTGTATGCCCCTGTTTTTCTAATAAGCGTACCGCTAATTGTTGGTTAATGGCGTTATCTTCCGCCAATAATATATCCAAAGGTTGCAAGATTTTTTCATGTCGTGACAGATCTTGTGTAGCGAGTGCATTAGCAACAGGCCCATCGAAAACCGTATGCACCGCATCCAGTAAGTCCGACTGAGAGGCTGGCTTCGAAATGACACACGCTATCTTAGCGTCTCCATTACGTGATCTTCCCGCCGAATAAATACTGGATAACAGCATAATAATTGGCGCACTGCTTAAGTTTTCTTGCTGGAGCCGATCAACCATCGTGAAGCCATCAATATCCGGCAGCTCTTCATCGACCACGATCAATTGCATCGCACGGCCTTTACCTTTTTCCTGGCGAAGAACGCCTAACGCCTCAGTAGCATTTTTAACCGCCAATACATCCATTCCCCAACCCGTTAGTGTATGCCCCATCAGATTACGCAGACGCGCATTATCATCAACCACTAATACACGCACACTACTCAGCGTACTTAAGGGCATAATACGTTCATCATCGTGCAAGGGGGCTTTAAACCACGCAGTAAAATGAAAGCTAGTGCCTTTATTAAGCTGACTGGTTACGCCTATTTTACCGCGCATGAGCTCTACTAATTGCTTGGCAATACTAAGCCCTAACCCTGTACCGCCGTATTTACGAAAAACCGAGGCATCTACCTGCGAAAATGAACTAAATACATCTTTTTGACTGTCTTCCGGAATACCAATCCCCGAATCTTCCACCACAAATTGCAAACAGGTGTACTCATCTTTCTGGCTGTGCAAGCGTATCCGCAGAATAATCTCGCCGTGTTCCGTGAATTTAATAGCATTTCCGATCAAATTAATAATAATCTGTCCGAGCCGCCCTGAGTCACCAATAAGATACCTAGGGACATCTGTAGCCGTATCAAGGATCATTTCCAGACCTTTTTGGTACGCGCGCAGTGACAAGTTTTTAATGGTTTCACGCATCACCTGATGTAGATCAAACTCAACCGCATCCAGCTCCAACTTACCGGCTTCAATTTTAGAGAAATCTAAAATATCATTAATAATGGTCAACAGTGCATTGGCAGAATTCTTGGCGATACTTAAAAACTCGCGCTGCTCTACAGTAAGTTCCGTATCTAAAGCCAAGTCGGTCATGCCAATGATACCGTTCATCGGCGTGCGGATTTCATGACTCATGTTCGCGAGGAAAGCACTTTTAGTTTGATTAGCGGATTCTGCCGCTTGCATCGCTTCATGCAATAATCGTTGCTGTTCTTTAGTCTCCGAAATATCCTGAAAAACCACTACAAAACCAATTATTTTGCGATTTTCATTCAGTGGCGCAATCGTGACGGAAACCGGAAAAGTACCACCATTTTTACGGAGTACCTTTATCTCCATGGTTTTGATTTGACTCGCGTCCATAAAGGCATCATCCATAACAATGATGGCATCCTCATTGTCTTGGTAGACAATCAAATCCACCAGCGGTTGCATCATCATTTCACGCTGTGTCCAGCCTAACAAATGCTCCGCACGCTTATTCCAAAACGTACACCGCCCATTACGATCAACCGCATACACACCTTGTGCCATGGTATCGGTGAGTTTCTGTACAAAGTTTTTTGATTCAGTAATTTCTGCTGCTAAGCGTTTAGATAAAGTAATATCCGTGCGAATAGAAATAAGTTGATACAGCTGCCGCGCCTCATTTACAAACGGCACAATAGTCGCGTAAACCCAATAGGGTTTACCTGTATGCGATTTACTTTGCAATTCGCCGTGCCAAACCAAACCATTACGTGCCGAGTCCATCATATCCAGATAAACCGCCTCACTGTTCTCGCCGGAATGCATGAGCCAATGATTTTTTCCAATCAGCTCTTGTTCAGTGTACTCACTTAGGGTGCAGAATTTCTCATTGACACGCGTGAAATTACCCTCCGCATCTGAAAAACTGATAATGGCATGCTGATCAAAAGCGTGTTGCAAATTTCCAATATCCGACAATGCCGTTTTTAACGCATTTTCTTTACGACTCAGTTTAACCAATAAATAGGTTGCATAAATAATACTGAGAATGGAAATGATGAATAAAAAACTTTGAATATAAAAATCAGTTTTTTGCTTGGCATCAAAGTAAGCGTGCAATGCCTCATCAAACTCTTGCGTAAGAGGTTTTTTAGCATATTGCGTCGTTTCGTCCAATGCTAAAAATAGCGCACTGTTTTTAGCGACAATGTCATTAACCTGTGCCACCACTTGCTCAATAAAAAACTGCTGTGCAGAAGGATGTTCAACCAATTGACTCTTAACCGCTTGACTGATCTTCATTAACGAGGAATCCTTTCCTGTCAGGTGTATATAACTGGCATAATACAGCTCTTGATCGAGCTGCCGAAAAAGTGGTGGTGCTTTGCCGGACTGTTGCAATTCGTGAATTTGCCTCTGAGCAAAATCAATCGATTTTTTCAAGGTTGCATTCGCACTAAACAACCACCGGCTAAAGCACGGTGGGTTTAAGTTAACGACTGAAAGTCGGGACACACGTCGACTTA
Organism: Methylococcales bacterium; assembly: GCA_026398935.1. GTDB lineage: Bacteria > Pseudomonadota > Gammaproteobacteria > Methylococcales > Methylomonadaceae > SXIZ01. The sequence continues at coordinate 68 of JAPLRW010000291.1, read as the reverse complement.
ACGACGTGTCCTAAGGCTCAACTTCAAAGTCTTTAGTAGAACCCGGCTCAAAATGATACTCCAAATAT
>JAPLRW010000146.1 GCA_026398935.1 Methylococcales bacterium | reverse complement strand
GAGGCTTCTCTGATTAAATGCAGCATGGGATAAGGCGAGCGGTTGGTATAGTTAGCCGGATCATCATTGGGGGCATTGGCAAAACGATACTCAGGATGAAAGCTGGCCAGTTGATACGTTCCTTCATAGTCTTGCTGGACTAAAAGCGTTTCAGCCATATCAAGAAAATCCAAAAAATCTTCAAAGTCCTTAAAGCCTTGCGCTAAAATAAGCAAGGTGGTTTCACAGTGCGCGTTGGTGTCCAGATGTTGGCATTCTGACAGTAATGTGGCTAGGCACTCTTCTACTTCAGCCGTTTCCATGACGCAATAACGAATCGTGTTGCGGTCGTATTCACGTTTTGCAAAAGGACATATTGTGTGATCAATAATGACTGTTTTTACCCAAGTACGGGTTTGTTGGATAATGGTTGCAGTATTCATGTTGCGATTTCTGTAAGATAAGTAAAGCGAAAGTTTATGCGTGTTATTTTTACATAAGACTTGTGATATTGTTATAAAATAATGCCGTTAGATTTGTTTTTGAAAGTGCGGTTAGAGAAATATAAGATAAGTGCTTAATTAGGTGGTGTTTTTAGGTGGTTTTTCGTTGGCAGGTGTCGCGCGAAATGAAAGGCAGGCGGTGAGTACGCTGTGCATTTCTATGGTGTCTGTGGGCGTTGAATTACCGATGTGAATGAGATGGCTAAAGCATTTAAGTGTATTTCTTAACAGTATTTTTTTGATTTAAAAAGCATAGTGGAGTTATTCATGCGTATTATTCTTTTAGGTAGTCCCGGTTCTGGTAAAGGCACACAAGCTCAGTTTATAACTGAAAAATATGCGATTCCACAGATTTCTACGGGTGATATGTTGCGCTCGGCGGTAAGAGAAGGGTCGGATTTAGGGATTGCCGCTAAAAAAGTGATGGATGCGGGTGGCTTGGTGTCTGATGACATTATTCTGGGTTTAATTAAAGAGCGTATTGAGAAAGACGATTGTCGTGCGGGATTTTTGCTTGATGGTTTTCCGCGTACATTGGTGCAAGCAGAAGGTCTGGCAGCGATGGGGATTGTCTTGGATGTGGTGATTGAAATTGCTGTGCCGGACGAAGCGATTGTTAAGCGGATGGCGGGTCGTCGAGTGCATTCTGCATCGGGCAGAACCTATCATATTGAATTTAATCCCCCCAAACAGGATGGTTTGGATGATGTAACCGGAGAGCCTTTAATTCAGCGTGATGATGATAAAGAAGAAACAGTCCGTAAACGCTTAGAAATATACCATGAGCAAACTAAGCCGTTAGTCGGGTTTTATTCGGCTAAAGAGCAGCAGGCGGCTTTTTATTCGATTAATGGGGTTGGATCTGTATCGGAAATCACTGCAAGCGTGTTTGCTGTTTTAGGATAATTAACCTAGAAGAGACATCAGGGGTTTGAGAGTCGTTTATTTAAAATAACGGTAATGATAAAGCCGTTTTCAGTCTTAACAGGAAAAGCATAATGACTAAGTTGTATAACGTTGCGGTAGTAGGCGCGACTGGTGCGGTTGGCGAGGCGATGTTGTCTATTTTGGAAGAGCGAAATTTTCCAGTGGGCGAAGTGTATGCATTAGCCAGTAAGAATTCAGTGGGAAAACGGATTGCATTTAAAGGCGGTTCTTTGGTGGTTAAAGACTTGGCTGAATTTGATTTTTCTACCGTGCAAATTGGTTTGTTTTCCGCGGGTGGTTCTGTGTCCGCGGAGTATGCGCCAAAAGCAGCGGCTGCGGGTTGTGTGGTGATTGATAATACCTCACATTTTCGCTATGAGGATGATATTCCCTTAGTCGTTCCGGAAGTGAATCCTGAAAAAATTGCCGAGTATACTAACCGAGGCATTATTGCTAACCCGAATTGCTCAACGATTCAGATGTTAGTGGCGTTAAAGCCCATTTATGATGTGGCGGGAATTACCCGTATCAACGTGTGTACCTATCAGGCAGTGTCGGGAACGGGTAGAAAAGGTATTGAAGAAGTGGTTAAGCAAACCACGCAAATGTTAAGCTTTAAGCCGATTGAAGCGCATGTTTATCCAAAACAGATTGCCTTTAATGTTTTGCCACAAATTGATGTTTTCTTAGAAAATGGCTATACCAAAGAAGAAATGAAAATGGTATGGGAAACCCAGAAAATTTTGGGCGACGCTTCGGTGATGGTGAATGCCACAGCGGTGCGCGTGCCAGTTTTTTATGGACATTCTGAAGCGGTGCATATTGAAACACGCTCTAAAATTACGGCTGCTGCGGTGCGGGCGTTGTTAGAAAAAGCCCCAGGTATAACCGTTATAGATACGCGTGAAAATGGTGGCTACCCTACGGCTGTATCAGATTCTGCTGGACATGATAATGTATTTGTGGGACGTATTCGTGAGGATATTTCACATCCGCAGGGTATTGATTTATGGGTGGTTGGCGATAATGTACGTAAAGGCGCTGCGCTGAATAGTGTGCAAATTGCAGAAGTATTGGTAAAAAAATACATCTAGGCTAAGCTTGTTCTATTGGTTGACAACTGTCGACATGAGTACCTGGTCACGAGTATAAGGAGAAAAAATGCGCAATTTAACTAAAACATTAGTAGCGGTGTCACTATTGACATCTACGAGTGTTTATTCGTTAGGGATAGGTGGTATTAAGTTGCGCTCCGCCTTAAATCAAAAATTAAATGCAGAAATTGCATTGGTGGCCTCCGGTGGTGAAAGTGTTGACAGTATTCAGGTTAAACTCGCGTCCCCCGCTAAATTTGATGAAGCGGGTGTGCCGTGGAGTTATTTTCTTACCAAAATAAGGTTTACCCCAGCGGTTAAGGCAGACGGCTCTATCGTCGTGAAACTGACCTCAGATGAGGTGCTAAAAGAACCTTTTCTGGATTTTTTATTGGAAGTGACGGGTGATAATGGCAGTTTATTTCGCGAGTTTACGGTATTAGTTGATCCACCAACCACGTATAAGCAGGCTGTTACGCCAGTCGTTACCCGCGTAAAGCCGCCTATTGCTCGGCGTGATGATTTTTCAGAACCTGATGTTGACGCAAAACCTAAGTCTATTGAGCGTGTGGATAATAACGATGCTGCTGCATCGGTCAGTGAGTATGGGCCTGTTCGTCGCAGTGATACCATTTGGAGTATTGCTAATCAAGTCAAAAGTGATGACGTTTCGGCCGCACAAATGGTCATGGCTATTTATGAAGCGAATCCTCGCGCATTTTCTAGGCCAAATGTAAACGCGTTATTAGCGGGTGAAATGCTATCGATTCCTGATCGAGGGGATGTGTTAAGGCTATCTCAGTCGCAAGCGTTAGCCGAATTCAAACAACAGGGAGAGCCTGAACGTAAGCATGTTGCACAGCCCTCCATTGCCGATAAAAAAATAGCGCACGCTGTTGTTGAGCCTAAGCAAAAACACGCTAAACCTCCCGTGCAAACCGATGAGGGGACTGTAAAACCAGCCACCATTAAACAGTTAAAATTAGTCACGCCGCTGGAAGGCGATATTTCGGGGAATGTTGATAATAGTGCAGGCAGTGAGCAACATGACATTGTTTCTGGAAGAGCCTCTGCGGCAAGCGCGAGTGGCACAAATATAGCAAATGATGATGCGGATTTAAAGCAACGCTTTGAGCATATAGAGCAGCAATTGCTGGTCATGCAAAAAATGTTAGAAGTAAAAGATGCGCAATTGGCGTCTTTGCAAAACAAACAATTATCTACCAATCCCAGCCTAGCCCCTGCTGTTGAGGTGCTGCCGGTGACGCCGTTGGCTTCTTTGCCTGCAACGGATACTAAGCTTGATTCCTTGGATACCAATCCAGCCTTAGCGATTGCTGAGCCTGAACCGATGGTTGATGCTGCGCCAGCGCAGATTAATAGTACACCTGCGCCTTCAATAGCCCCTGTTCCCGCTGTGCCGGAAGCCGATCCTTTTGCGGATTATTATTTGCTTGCTGGTGGATTGGCGGTCAGTTTGCTGGGTGGCTTAGCACTGATGTGGTCGCGGAAGCGTAATGTTAAAGAAGTCATTGATACTGAAAGTATGTTTGCTTCAGCAAGCCAGATTAGTTTGCCGGATACAGAAAAAAACGTATCGATGCCGACGGATCACTCGACCAGCTATGAAGTCGGAATGATGGGTGAAAGTGCCTTTTTAAGCGAATTTACGCCCAGTGAGTTTGATGCATTTGAGACGGAGCAAACTGAAATTGATCCAACGTCCGAGGCAGATGTTTATTTGGCCTATGGGCGTTACCAGCAAGCGGAAGAGTTGATTCGGCAAGTTATTGTCGATCATCCTGAGCGCAATGAATGCAAGCTGAAATTGTTAGAAATTTTACAGGCGAGTGATAATAAGCCAGGTTTTGATCAGTATGTTCAACAATTGGTTGCTGACGGGAAGCAGACGGAGACTGCTTTTTGGGCTAAAGTTGAGGAGATGGTTGATGAGTTTTCATTTGATGCTAATCCGCTGACAAGTTCGGTTGCGTCTAATTCCAGTTTGTCAGCGCCTACTCTGTTAACTAAAGCCGTCTTATCCACGCAGGCAGAAAGTGAGTATAAACCAACAACGGATGATTTCGATTTGGATGCGTTGTCGGATGATAAGCCTGTTGCAATGCCTGTACTCACCTCAGGTGTGCCGATGGAGAAAACAACTGCGCCTATTACGGTTTTAGACCAAGACAATGATTTTTCTTCTGGTATGACGTTTGGGGGCAGTGATTTTTCTTCAGGGGATGATACGCCGTATGATGTCGTTACGTCGAAAAGTAATTCTGCGCACGATATGGATTTTGATTTAAGTGCTTTTTCGGCGGATACATTTTTATCACAGGACGAATCTTTGGAATTTATCGATGACGAAGATGATAATGGTCTGGATTTTGATTTAAATGCGTTTGCTATAGAAAATACAGGCGCATTAGAGGATAAGTCTGTCAATGTAATCGATGCAGATGATGATAACGGCTTGGATTTTGATTTAAATGCATTTGCTACAGAAAATACAGTCAAGTTAGAGGATAAGTCTGTCGATGTAATCAGTGCGGATGATAATGGTTTAGATTTTGATTTAAATTCTTTCGCTACAGAACATGCGTTTTCTGATGATGAGTCTATTGATTTGATGGGTACAGATGACGCAAATGGTTTAGATTTTGATTTTAATGCTTTTGAATCGATGGCTACTGCTGACGAATCTGCGGCATTGATGGATTTTTCGAGTGGAGATACAGAGTCAACCGTTGTTGGACAGGACGATGACGATTTTAATTTTAATTTTGATTTTAGTCCAGCGCCTTCCTCTATGCCAAATAAGATGGATAAAGCTGCGGGCAATGTTGAAGTGAGTGATTTGACGGACAGTTATAGTGCCTTTGAAACAAAGGTAAATCTTGCAAATGCTTATGTGGACATGGGCGATATAGAGGCTGCCAAAGATATTGCAAATGATTTATTAGAAGGTACGGTGGAGCAGAAAAAAGCAGGGCATGAAATACTTGAAAAAATCAGTTAAGAGATTCCGTTAGTCAGGATGGCATAACTAAAAGCGTAATAGGCTTTCCTTATCTAATACGGTTCAATTTATCTGGCATATTAATATTGATTGAGTGGTATGCGATGAAGGGATATAGCATGTTTTTTAGTTGTTTTTAGCGGCATTCTAAATCATAGCAATAGTGCACGGGTATATTAGGCATTGATTGTATTTCTAAGTAAGTCTTTACATCGCTTTTCTACGTGATGGATATAGAGGATCATTCTTGACATGGCTGAACATAAAGCTGAACCGGGAGAGAAAAAATCTTCCAAAAAATTGATCATTATTATTGTCGCCGTACTGCTGTTATTAGGTGGAGCAGGTGGTGGTTATTATTTCTTTATGCGCGGTGCTGATCATGCTGCGGAGGGCGATGCTGCAGAGCCTGCTAAAGCGGATGGTGCCGAGGGTGATGAAAAGCATGTCGCTAAAAAAACCGAACAGGCGTCTGAGGAAGACAGCGCTGATCCAAACGCAAAGAAAAGTGCGGAAGAAGAGCCAATGTATTTTGATTTGGCACACCCCATGATTGTTAATTTTCCAAAAGGTACGGGTGCCACATTAGTGCAGGTTTCGTTATCATTTTTAGCCGATAGTGAAGAAACCACCGTAGAATTAAAAAAACATGAGCCTATGCTACGGAATAACTTGATGATGAAAATTAGCGCTCAAAGCCCTGAAAGCTTAAAAACCAAAGAGGGTAAGGAGGCGTTGCGAGTCATTTTATTGGAGGAGGTTAACCAAGTATTATCTAAAATGGCGGTAGGTAAGCACGTTAAAGAGGTGTTTTTTACTTCATTAGTGATGCAATAAATGTCTACTGCTGATTTACTGTCGCAAGACGAAATTGACGCGCTGTTACACGGCGTTGATGATGGTGATATTGAAGTTGAATCTGATTTTCCTGAGGATACCTCGGCGCGGCCGTATGATTTTAATAGTCAGGAACGGATTGTGCGTGGGCGAATGCCCACGTTGGAGATGGTTAATGAGCGATTTGTTCGTTACTTTCGGATCAGTTTATTTAATTTTTTACGGCGTACAGCGGATGTGTCTAACTTCGGTATTCAAATTCAAAAATTTTCTGAATACGTACAAAGTTTGTATGTTCCGACGAATTTAAATATCGTTCGTTTCGCACCGTTACGCGGACGGGGCTTGATTGTGATGGAGCCACGATTAGTGTTCACTGCAGTCGATAATTTTTTTGGGGGAGGTGGTCAATTTTACAATAAAGTAGAAGGGCGAGAATTTACACCCACCGAAATGCGCGTGATTAGCCTGATGGTGAATATGATCTTTAAAGATTTGGGTGAAGCTTGGCGACCCGTCATGGATATGGAGTTTGAATATTTAAGCTCCGAGGTGAATCCGCAGTTTGCTAATATTGTTAGTCCGACGGAGATTGTGGTTATTTCCACTATCCGCGTGGAGTTGGAAGGTGGTGGCGGCGATATTAATATTACTATGCCTTATGCCATGATTGAGCCGATTCGAGATTTGCTGGATGCGGTTGGCAGTGATCGGGGTGAAGTCGATGGGCGTTGGCAGGAGTCACTTAAAAAAGAAGTGATGCGCTCTAAAGTGACACTCAATAGCATGTTGGTTGAGAAGGTTATGTTGATTAATGATGTTATGCAGTTTAAAAAAGGTGACGTTATTCCTATTGAAATGACGGATACTGTCGTGGTAAAAGCTGAGGGCGTTCCTGTTTTTTTGGGTAAAGTGGGGGTTTCTGATGGTAATTATGCGGTTCAGATTATTGAAAAAATCACACAGGATTCAGCGTAGTTGATTTTTTTTTTGGACATTATTAAATCAAAATACCCGTCATCTAAAAAATCCACGATGTTAAGTAATGAGTAAGCGTCATCGGCTGTAATGTTAACGATAAATGATAATTAGGCACAAGCTATGAGTGAAGATGTATCTGACGAAGCCTTAGACGATGCGTGGGGCGATGCTTTAAAAGAGCAGGAAGGCACAGGTGCCGATGCTGATTGGGGTGATGCTTTAAAAGAGCAGGAAGATGCTGAAAGCTTTGCGTCGGCACGATTTCAGGAGTTAGGCGAGGGTTCTGCGGGTCGTTCGATGCCGACGGGTGATGAAATCAAAATGGATGTTATTTTGGATATCCCCGTGACTATTTCAATGGAAATAGGGCGTACCCTTATTAGTATCAGAAATCTATTGCAATTAAATCAAGGATCCGTGGTTGAATTGGATCGATTTGCGGGTGAGCCGATGGATGTATTGGTCAATGGCACGTTGATTGCTCATGGTGAAGTCGTGGTGGTTAATGATAAGTTTGGCATTCGACTCACGGATGTTATTAGCCCCACTGAGCGCGTTAGACATTTAGGGTGATGATTTATCAAGGTGAGTTGTCATTATGAGGCGTATGTTGGCTGGTAGGATTATAGCGCTAGGCTGTGTAAGTTATGCAGTGGATGCAGCCGCTGCGCAGGTTGTGGGGCAATCGGTACGTGAGCTATCATCAATGAATGTATTGAATTGGCTGCTTGCTTTGGCGATAGTTCTGGGGATTTTTTTTGCGTGCGTGTGGATGCTGCGTAAATTAAACAGTGGCAATGGGCTGGCATCGACCGGAAAAATGCACGTTGTGGGCGGAGTTGCCTTGGGATTGCGTGAGAAAGTGGTTTTATTGCAAGTCGGTACGAAGCAGCTCGTTTTAGCCGTTACCCCTGGCCGCATTGAAACATTGACTGTTTTAGAAGGCGATGAGTGTTTGGCTAATACGACGCGCGCCCCGCAATCTTTTGTGGATACGCCTTTTGCTCAACAACTGATGCAAGCATTAAAAGGCCGATCTGGTGAGTAAATTAGTGTGTTTGTTTGGTATCGTGGTGTTGACGATGCTATTGCCGAATGAGAGTGTTTTTGCTGCGCCGGGACTGCAAGCGGTGACGGTAACAACCAATCCGGGCGGTGGGCAAACCTACAGTGTTACCATCCAAATTCTGGCGTTAATGACCTTGTTGACGCTATTGCCTGCCATGTTATTGACCATGACGTCATTTACACGCATTATGATCGTCTTAGGGTTGTTACGGCAGGCATTGGGTACGGCGCAAGCGCCCAGTAATCAGGTGTTGTTAGGCTTGTCGCTGTTTTTAACGATTTTTATTATGATGCCAGTGTTTGATAAGGTCAATATTGACGCTGTGCAGCCATATATGGAAGAAAAAATTAGCCTCACCGATGCGGTTGAAAAAGCCTCGCAACCGTTTCGGCAATTTATGTTAAAACAGACGCGTGAAGCAGATATTGAATTATTTGTCAGGCTCTCCGGCAAGGGTGAATTGAATGGCCCGGAAGATGTGCCGTTTTCGATTTTATTGCCTGCTTACGTTACCAGTGAATTAAAAACCGCTTTTCAAATTGGGTTCCTCATTTTCCTCCCGTTTCTTATTATTGATTTAGTCGTTGCCAGCGTTTTAATGTCGATGGGGATGATGATGTTATCGCCGATGATTATTTCTTTGCCATTTAAATTGATGTTGTTTGTATTGGCCGATGGCTGGTCGCTCATTATGGAAATGCTGGCGGCGAGTTTTTATGTCACGCCATAAACTACAGGAGTCAGCATGACGCCCGAAACGGTGGCAATGGTCGTGCAGGACGCTATGTTGATTGCGGTAAAATTATCTGCGCCCATTCTTTTGCCTTCTTTGGTCGTTGGTCTGATTGTCGCGATGTTTCAAGCCGCCACGCAAATTAATGAAACAACCTTAACCTTTATTCCGAAGGTAATTGTTATTGGCGGAGTGCTAATACTCGCAGGGCCATGGATGTTACAGTTGTTCGTGGACTATTTTCAGGATTTAATTCGTGATATTCCAACGTTGATCGGCTAAAAGCATGGACTTTACTGCCACGCAATTACAAACCATGGTCGCGTCATTCTTCTGGCCTTTAATTAGAATCAGTGCCCTTTTTATTACCCTGCCTATTTTTAGCATCAGCGCCGTTCCGGCAAGGGTGCGGATGATTTTATCTATGGCGATTACGGTTGTTGTTATGCCGCTTATTCCACCGATACCTGCTTTAGAGATGTTCAGTTACACCGGTTTAATGGTAACGATACAACAATTGTTTATCGGTTTGGTCAGTGGTTTTGTCTTGCAGATGGTATTTGCTGCCGTTGCTTTAGGTGGGCAAGGTGTGTCGAATGGTATGGGTTTAGGGTTTGCCGCCATGGTTGATCCGCAAGATGGTCAGCAATCACCCGTGGTCGCGCAACTGTATACCATTAGTTGTACTTTGGTTTTTTTAAGTATGAATGCGCATTTGTTACTTATTGAAATGTTGGTGGATAGTTTTACCAGTTTGCCGATCAGTGCTGATGGATTAGGAAAAACAGCGATATGGTCTATCATTAGCTGGAGCGAACAGTTGTTATCGGCGGGCTTATTGTTGTCATTGCCAGTGATGGCGAGTCTGTTATTTGTAAACATTAGTTTTGGGGTTGCTGCGCGTGCCGCACCGCAATTACAAGTCTTTTCAATCGGTTTTCCTATAACCATTTTATTGGGGCTGCTGTTAATTTGGATGACGCTACCGAATGCGCTGGCGTTTTTTTCAGAGAATATGTTACTTGATGCGTATGATTTAATTGGACAGTTGCTGAATGTTAAGCGTTAGGATTGTTGGGTTGATGATAGGGTTAAGCTGATAAGTACATGGGTTTTTTGTGGATGAGCTATAACCATGGCTGAAGATTCTGGTGAAGATAAAACCGAAGAACCGAGTAGTAAGCGCCTCGAAGATGCGCGTAAAAAAGGTCAGATTGCGCGATCAAGAGAGTTAAATACACTGATTATGTTGCTGGCTAGTGCGACGTTACTGTTGATGCTGGGTGCTAAGATAGGTGAGGGATTACTTGACATTATGCACTATAGCTTTGCGTTGGAACGTGAGGCTATTTTTGATCCACTGACTCTGCTGGTCTATTTGAAACGCTCTGCGTTAGATGGCTTGTTATTGATCGCCCCGCTGGTAGGGGCAATGTGTTTGGCTGCTTTTATAGGGCCTATGTCTTTAGGCGGCTGGAATTTTAGCATGGATGCCGTTTCCCCAAAATTTGGTAAATTAGACCCTATTAAAGGTATTCCACGGTTATTTGGGCCAAAAGGCTTTGTCGAATTACTGAAAGCGTTATTAAAAGTAATCTTAATCTTTAGCATCGCTTATGTGTTATTCAAAGGTTATTTGCCTGAGTTAGTGGGTTTAAATGCCGAGCCTGTGCATGTCGCAATTATTCATACTATAAAAATAATGGCGTGGGGGTTCTTGTATTTAAGTTCGTCGTTACTGTTAGTGGTTATGTTGGATGTGCCTTATCAATTATGGACACACAATAAAGAGCTTAAAATGAGCAAGCAGGAATTACGGGATGAGTCGAAAGAGTCGGATGGTAATCCTGAAGTCAAAGGGCGAATTCGGCGCTTACAAATGGAGATGGCGCAAGGGCGAATGATGTCTGAAGTACCTAATGCGGACGTTGTTGTTACTAACCCTACGCATTTTGCAGTAGCCTTAAAATATGATCCTAATGGGCTTGGTGCGCCGAAAGTGGTTGCAAAAGGGGTGGATTTAATCGCTGCACAAATTCGACATTTGGCGACGGGGGCAGATGTACCTTTAGTCGCTTCGCCGCCATTGGCGAGGGCGTTGTATTATTCTACAGAGTTGGAGCATGAAATCCCCAAAGGGCTTTTTTTAGCGGTTGCGCAAGTGCTGGCCTATGTTTTTTCATTAAAAGCCGCCAAAGCGCAGGGCTTAAAATCGCCTTCGTTACCGGGAAATATTGTTGTCCCAGAGGAATATAGGCAAGAGTGATCGCGGCATTTTTAATGCCATTCATGCTATAAAAATCAATTTCTTGTCAGCGTACATCATGGAATTTAACAAAGTTACAACAACACTCAAAATGATCGGCGGTGCGGGTTTAGGCGCGCCAGCGGTGATTATTATGATTCTGGCGATGGTGATTTTGCCGTTGCCGCCCTTTCTGTTGGATTTATTTTTCACCTTCAATATCGCCTTTTCACTGATTATTCTATTAGTGGTGGTCTACTCGCTTAAACCCCTTGAATTTGCAGCTTTTCCCTCAGTTATCTTAATTGCAACCCTGTTACGCTTGGCGCTCAATGTTGCCTCTACGCGAATTGTTTTATTGGAGGGTCACAAAGGCGGTGAGGCGGCTGGCAAGGTGATCGAGGCCTTTGGTGCTTTTGTTATTGGTGGTAATTTTGCCGTCGGTATCGTGGTGTTTGCGATTTTGGTTATTATTAACTTTGTGGTCGTAACGAAGGGTGCGGGTCGCGTTGCGGAAGTGGGCGCGCGCTTTACCTTAGACGCGATGCCCGGCAAGCAAATGGCGATTGATGCCGACTTAAATGCCGGGTTGATTAATCAGGATCAGGCGCGAGAACGTCGTGCGGAAGTTGCTGCGGAAGCGGATTTTTACGGCTCAATGGACGGTGCCAGTAAGTTTGTACGGGGTGATGCGGTTGCGGGGATTATTATCCTGTTTGTGAACGTGATTGGTGGCTTAATTATTGGCGTGACGCAACATGGTATGAGCTTTGCTAATGCGGGTGAGGTGTATGTTTTGCTCACCATTGGTGACGGATTAGTGGCGCAGATTCCATCGCTGTTGTTATCGACAGCGTCTGCTATTGTCGTTACGCAAGCGCGTGGTACGGGAACCAATATCGGTGAACAAATTGGCTCGCAACTGTTTGAAAATCCTAAGGCATTGTTGATCACAGCGGTAGTGATTGGCATGCTCGGTATTATTCCGGGTATGCCCAATCTGGTGTTTATTCTATTGGCGGTAGCGTTGGCGGGGCTGGCGTATTTAATTGATTATCGCCGTAAAAATGTTGAACGTAATGCGGTCGCAGACATGGATAGATTGTCACCTTTACTGCCGCCAGAAACGAAAGATTTGGGGTGGGATGATGTCATGCCAGTCGATGTGGTGGGCTTGGAGGTTGGTTATCGCTTGATTCCATTGGTGGATAAAAACCAAGGCGGACAATTAATGATGCGCATTAAAGGGGTACGTAAAAAATTATCACAAGAGATCGGCTTCCTTATTCCGTCGGTACATATTCGTGACAATCTTGATTTATCGCCTACTGCTTACCGTATTTCATTAATGGGCGTGACGGTAGGGGAGGCAGAAATTATGCCTGAAATGGAAATGGCGATTAATCCCGGTCGTGTCTTTGGCAGTTTGCAAGGTACGCCGTGTAAAGACCCTGCATTTGGTTTGGAAGCGGTGTGGATTGCACCTAATCAACGTGATCATGCGCAGACGCTCGGATACACGGTGGTTGATCCCGGTACGGTGGTGGCAACGCATTTGAGCCATATTTTGCAATCCCATTCGCATGAATTACTGGGTTATGAGGAAGCGCAACAATTGATGGATAATCTGGCGAAATCAGCGCCCAAGTTGGTGGAAGATTTGATACCAAAAACGTTGCCGCTAGGGGTGTTGGTCAAGGTATTGCAAAATATGTTGCAGGAAAATGTACCGATACGGGATATGCGAACCATTGCTGAAACATTGGCGGAATTTGGGCTTAAGAGTCAAGATCCTGACATCTTAACCTCTGCGGTAAGAGCGTCTTTAGGTCGGTTAATCGTTCATGAAATCAATGGCATGGGTGTTGAGTTGCCGGTTATTACCTTGGCTCCTGATTTGGAACAATTATTGCATAAGTCTTTACATGCCGCCGGTGAAAATGGCGTTGGTATTGAACCTGGATTAGCTGAGCAAATGCATAAAACATTAGAAGAAAGTACGCAACAAATGGAAATGGACGGACAGGTCGCGGTATTACTGGTGTCGTCTTTTTTACGGCCTTGGTTGGCTCGATTTGTGCGAAACTCCATTTCTGGACTGCATGTTTTAGCGTATAACGAAATCCCTGAGGATCGTCAAATTAAAGTGGTTTCGACCGTTGGTCAGCGTGCATAGCACAGTGGAGTCACCTGATGAAAATTAAACGTTTTTTTGCAGCAGATATTCGTCAAGCCATGCGTATGGTGAAGGATGAATTAGGCCCTGATGCGGTCATTATGTCGAATAAATCTGTCGATGGTGGGGTTGAGATCGTCGCCGCGCGGGATTTTGATGAGCAGGTATTGCAAAGAAAAATGTCTGCAGAATTGGATGACCATTTAGAAGCGCCAAAAGCCGCTAAAAAATCCTTTGACTTGCCTGACTATGCCGCCGAGAAAGATCGCTTGCATATTGTGAGCAGTCCTAGAAAACAAGATGCCAATAATGAGGCACCTAGGCCTGTGCGTCGGGAAATTGACAGTTATTTGGGTTATGCAGAAAAAGCAATATTAAATCGCCCCGATGTTCGCCGCGCTGACGCACCCGTTAAACCTGCGGTGAGAAAGGCCGCACCTGAACCTATTGAGGATGTTAATCTTTCGGACGCACATTACCTTGCGTCTAGGTCACGAACTAATGACGTTACTATGCAGCCCACATCAACAGCATCGGAGTTTGCATCAGAGGCGGCGCAGCGTCGCTCAATAGGGGAAGATTTATTATCGGAAATGCGTAAAGAGTTTAAGCAACTAAAGCTTTCAATGGCGGCGGGATTATCAGAAGCTAATTTTGCAAATACCTTGCAAAGTAACCCGGTACGGCTAGACTTACTAAATCGTTTAGCGGCAATGGGTATTTCTAAACGATTGAGCCTAAAGCTGACTAATCGCTTAGGTGCGCACACTTCTGCTGATTTTGCCTTTGAAAAAGCCTTAGGTATGATGGCGAAAGCACTGCCCATTAGCGATGACAATATTCTTGAAGAGGGCGGAGTTATTGCCTTGGTGGGGCCAACGGGTGTAGGCAAAACCACAACGATTGCAAAGCTGGCCGCTAAATTTATTTTAAAACATGGTGCTAGACAAGTGGCCTTAATTACGACTGATAATTATCGTATTGCTGCCCACGAACAATTAAATACTTATGGACGGATTCTGGATGTGCCGGTACGGAGTGCCGCAAATGCCCAAGAGTTACGCAGTCTTATTAATGGATTTTTTGATAAAAAATTGATTTTAATTGATACGGCCGGTATGGGACAACGTGATATGCGTTTGGCAGAGCAATTAATAGCGTTACAAAAAAATGATATTCCCGTTAAATCGTATTTGGTAATGTCTGCAACGACGCAATATAAGGCCATGAAATCGATTATTAATGCGTTTCAGATTGTCGAACCGACTGCGTGTATTATTACTAAAATGGATGAAGCAGAATCGAAAGGTGCGGTTATCTCGGTGTTAATTGAACAACAATTACCGTTGTCTTTTATTACAGATGGGCAGCAAGTTCCTGAAGATATTCATGTCCCTCGGGCACAGCGCTTAATAGAGCAGTGTATGGCTGAGGTAGAGAGTGAGCATGAAGATCATGCCGCTATGGGTTATGAGGATTGGGTGGCGACAGGGTATGCATAACGCATTTGATCAGGCATCTGGACTACGGAAAATGAGAAACATGAAACCAGTACGGGTGATAGCGATTACCAGCGGTAAAGGCGCGGTAGGTAAATCGAATTTATCCGTTAATATCGGCATAACGCTGTCTGAAATGGGTCGCCGCGTTGCGTTGTTGGATGCGGATATGGGCTTGGCGAATGTCGATATATTGTTAGGAATGTACCCTGAGTATAATCTTTCGCATGTGTTGAAAGGTGAAAAAACGCTGAACGAGATTATGTTGGTGGGGCCTTCTGGACTCAGAATAATTCCCGCTTCTTCTGGATTGCAGCAGATGTCGGATATGTCGTTAAGCGAACAGGCGGCGATTATTCGCGGCTTTAGTGAGATTGATCAAGCAACGGACGTATTGATTGTGGATACGGCTGCGGGTATTTCGGCGAATGTGGTGAATTTTGCTAGGGCTTGCCAAGAAATTATTGTAGTGGTTTGTGATGAGCCGACGTCCTTAACCGATGCTTACGCCTTTATAAAGCTACTCAATCGAGACTATGGACTCAGCAGTTTTAATATCGTGGCGAATATGGTGCAATCACCGCAGCAAGGACAGGGCTTATTTACTAAGTTGACCAAAGTGACTGATCGTTATTTGGATGTGGCGTTAAATTATATTGGTGCAGTGCCTTTTGATGAATATTTGCGTAAGTCAGTGCAAAAGCAGACGCCAGTGGTGAAAGCATTCCCACAAAGTAAATCCGCGTTAGCGATTAGAAATTTATCCCGCGTGATTGACGCTAGGCCGATTAAAGCACAGGCAGGTGGTTACTTGGAGTTTTTTGTGGAGCGTATGATTCAATTTGGAATGGAGGGGTAACAGCACATGAGTGGTGTGGCAATGTATGCGTCAGTGCAACGAGGGAGCTTAGATGATCACATCATGCTACACATGCCTCTGGTTAAGCGTATTGCCTATCATTTATTAACCAAATTACCGGATTCTGTTTTGCTGGATGACCTGATACAGTCCGGCGCGTTAGGGTTGATTGAAGCGATTAAGCATTATGATGCCGCTCAGGGCGCAAGTTTTGAGACCTATGCCGGTATTCGGATTCGTGGCGCTATGTTAGATGAGGTAAGGCGGTTAGACTGGACGCCGCGTTCCGTACATAAGAAAGCACGATTAGTCTCGGCGGCTATTCGCGAGGTTGAAAGTAAAGTAGGCCGAGATGCCACGGCCAGTGAGATTGCAAAAAATTTAGGGGTGAGTGTTGAGGAATATGGCCATATTTTACAGGACTCTTTAAATTGCCGATTATTTAGCGTTGAAGAGCTGAGTCAGGATGGCGATGGCTACGAAATGACGGAAGCATCGGATGACCCGGTCGAGCAGTTGTCTAAGTCGGGTTTTGAGAAAGCGCTAGCTGATGCGGTAGCAAGTTTGCCGGAACGCGAACGCTTGGTTGTGTCCCTGTACTATAATGACGAACTTAATTTGCGTGAAATAGGTGACGTACTAAACATTAGTGAGTCACGGGTGAGCCAGATTAATAGTCAGGCAATGTTACGTTTACGTGCCAGGCTTGGAGATTGGTTGGATGAGTAAGTATATATTTGTAGGGAAACATAAATTTTCTCCTACAGAAAATTAACAGGTTGGAGAATAACTTTGGATAAGAATATGAAAATTCTTGTTGTTGATGATTTTTCAACAATGAGACGAATTGTAAAAAACTTGTTACGCGATCTTGGGTTTACAAATACCATTGAGGCGGATGACGGAAAAACAGCGCTGCCTAAGCTACAAGCAGGTGGCATTGATTTTTTAGTCACCGATTGGAATATGCCTGGCATGACGGGTCTGGATTTGTTAAAAGCCGTTCGTGCTGATCCTAAGTTGGCGAATATGCCAGTATTAATGGTGACGGCGGAAGCGAAGCGGGAACAAATTATTATGGCGGCTCAAGCGGGGGTCAACGGCTATATTATTAAGCCTTTTACGGCGGCAACGTTAAAAGAAAAAATTGATAAAATTTTTGAGCGTATTGACGGTTAAACAGGCGACGAATTCGTTATGAATAATGATATTTATTTGGATATTGCGAAAAAACTGGTTACGGCTTTAGAGCAAAACGATGCGGCCGCTTCTGATCAATTACTGGATGAACTGGCGGAGCTACATCAGTCGCAGCTGTTTAAAGAAGTTGGTCGATTAACGAGACAATTGCACGATACCATGGTTAATTTTGCGGAAGATTCAAAAATTTCCGCCATTGCTGAGCATGATATTCCTGATGCTAAAGAGCGATTGAAATACGTGATTACCATGACGGAGCAAGCCGCTAATCAAACCTTAACGGTTGTTGAAACGTTAGTGCCTATTTCAGAAGAATTAACCATACACGCAAAGCAGTTAGCCGAAAAGTGGGAGCGTTTTTTGGGGCGTGAAATGCCTTATGATGAGTTTAAAGCGCTAAGCGGTGAGTTAAGCCAACATTTTAAGGCGTCAACCGATGGCTTATCGGTTATACAAAGTGGCTTAACAGAAATTTTGATGGCGCAAGGTTTTCAGGATATTACTGGGCAAATTATTCGAAAAGTTATTGATGTTGTTCAAGATCTTGAAGAAAGTATGGTTGGGTTAATTCGACTAACGGGCGCTAAGAAATCACCTGCTCATGCCGTTGATAAAATTGATTTGCCGGGGCCAATTGTGCCCGGTATTGATGATAAATTAGGGGATGTGGCAAACAGTCAGGATGATGTTGATGATTTGTTATCTAGCTTAGGTTTTTGAGGAAAGATAATGGCGATTGATTTGGATGACGAAATCCTGCAAGATTTTCTGGTTGAGGCCGGGGAGATTGTTGAGTTACTGGGCGAGCAGCTGGTTGAGCTTGAGCAATCGCCGGGAGATTATGATTTACTGAATGCTATCTTTCGTGGTTTTCACACCATTAAGGGCGGTGCGGGATTTTTAGCCATTGATGCGATGGTGGCTATTTGCCATAAAGCAGAAGATGTCTTTAATTGCCTAAGGCAAGGTGATCGTAGAGTGACCCAAGATCTCATGGATGTCGTCTTGGAGGTCTTGGATGTTGTCAATAATATGTTTGATAATGTACGCGCTGGGGAAGATCCTGAGCATGCCAATGCTGAATTACTACAACGCTTGCAAACCTTTACCACCGCGCAACCTGCTGACAGTTTTGTGCAGTTGCCTACCCCAGTCGTACAAGAAATTGTTACACCAGCAGCAATGGCCGCTCCTGTACCTGCCTCGCACGAGATTCTTGCGCCCGCAAAAATAGCCGATGCGGTTGAGCGGGAGTTTGAAGCGATGCTGAGTGCCAGCTTTGATGATGACGATACGGTGGGTGCGGATGATGATACCATTTCGGAAGCAGAATTTGATGAGCTGCTGGATGCGTTACATGGTAAAGGCAGTGTTTCCGCTAACACGCAAGTGTTAACAGAAGAGTACTCTTCTGATGATATTAGTGAAGCAGAGTTTGATGATTTATTGGATCAATTACACGGTAAGGGTAAGTTTTCAGTAGAGTTGCCAACACCCGCACCTGTAGTAATAGTACCTGCAGCGATTGTTACTGCTCTAAACAGTAGTAATAATGATGATATTACAGAAGATGAATTTGACGCATTGTTAGATGATTTACACGGTAAAGGTAAGTTTTCGGCAGTTGTATTGGATAGTGTATCACCCGCTATCGTGCCATCGACGATATTTCCTCGTCAAAAAGAATCGGTTATTAGTGCGCCACCACCTGCGCAACCGGAAGCAATTGTTATAAAATCACCTAGTAAAGTATCTCCTCGCGCAGAACCTGCGCTAGTGCATACGCCTGAATTAACAGTAGAAACTGATAGCCCCGCTAAAAAAAATAATAATAAACCTGCTGCGGGGAATCAAGCTGAAAATACCGTTCGTGTGGACACGCAAATACTGGATGACATCATGAATATGGTGGGAGAGTTGGTGTTAGTTCGTAACCGATTCCAGACCTTAAAAGCCAACATGGAGGTCAGTGAACAGATGGGTAAGACGATGGCCAATCTGGATATTGTAACGGCTGATTTGCAATTGGCCGTAATGAAAACCAGAATGCAACCGATTAAAAAAGTATTTGGTCGTTTTCCGCGTGTGGTCAGGGACTTAGCCCGTAGTTTAAATAAAGAAATTCGCTTGGAATTAGTCGGTGAAGAAACCGATTTAGATAAAAATCTGGTGGAAGCGTTAGCAGATCCCTTGGTGCATTTAGTGCGTAACGCTGTTGATCACGGTATTGAAACACCCGCCGAGCGCGAGGCGGCAGGTAAGCCTAGAGAAGGTGTGGTGATTTTAAAAGCCTCACAAGAAGGCGATCATATTGAGTTGTCCATTAAAGATGACGGCAAAGGGATGAATGCCAGTGTCTTGCGCGCAAAAGTAGTGGAAAAAGGCTTAATGGATGAGGATTCTGCCGCAAGACTCGATAACAAAGAATGCTTTAACTTAATTTTTATGCCCGGATTTTCCACCAAAACTGAAATCTCAGATGTTTCGGGGCGTGGCGTTGGCATGGATGTGGTTAAAACCCGTATTAATCAAATGAATGGTACGGTGGAAGTCGATTCCAAAGAGGGAATTGGTAGTACGATTATTATTAAAGTCCCTCTGACGCTGGCGATTATGCCAACACTGATGGTTAAGCTGGGTGAGCAAGCGTTTGCGTTGCCCTTGGCGAGTGTTTTAGAAATATTGGATTTAGATTTAAGCAATACCAATGTGGTCGATGGGCAGCTAGTCGTTATGGTCAGGCGAAAAGCATTGCCGTTATTTTTTCTTAGTGAATGGTTAATTAATGATTGTAGCTATGTGACACAAAAAAAACGGATGGGGCATGTGGTGGTGGTCAATGCTGGTGGACGTCAAGTGGGTTTTGTTGTGGATCAGTTAATTGGACAAGAAGAAGTGGTTATTAAAGCATTAGGTGCTAAGTTACATGGATTAGACGGCCTATCTGGTGCGACTATTACTGGCGATGGAAAAATTGCGCTTATTTTGGATGTGCCAGGATTGATGCATCGGTATGCCAGTTGATGAGGTACGCACTGGTATGGTCATTAAGGTATTAATCGTCGATGACTCGGTGTTTATTTGCAAATTAATTAAGCGGATTTTAGATGAAGAGCCTGGCTTTCTAGTGGTCGGCGTTGCACATAATGGTCAAGATGCCGTTGTTAAGGCGGCTCTCCTTGTACCCGATGTTATTACAATGGATGTCGAAATGCCGGTTATGGATGGTATTGAGGCGGTTAAACGCATTATGGCGAAAACGCCGATTCCGATATTAATGTTTTCTGCGATGACACACATCGGCGCGAAAGCAACATTGGATGCCTTGAATGCGGGGGCTATTGATTTCTTGCCTAAGCAGCTTGGAGAGATTGATGGTAATCTTGAAAAAGCTAAACGGTGTTTGCGGCAGCGGATACGCTTGGTGGCATCGACTGCTCCGGCTGTCTTGCGGCAGTTTTCATCTCCCTCGCAGGCTTCCGTGGTACAGCAGCACTTTTCATCTTCCTATGGGTCAGCTGTGCCAGCTACCGCTACGTTGCAGCATAAAATACGCCCTTATCCATCAGCGGCGATTCCGCGGCATGCATTGCAGCCGAGTGATGCTATTACGAGTAAGCGTTATTCCTTATCGCGCATGCGGTTGTTAGTGGTGGTTGCTTCAACGGGAGGGCCGGTTGCACTGCAAAAAATATTATCGCAATTGCCGGCCAGTTGTCCTGTACCGGTGATTGTTATTCAACATATGCCGTCTAACTTTACGCATAGCTTTGCGGAACGCTTAAATGGCCTGTGTTCTATTCAGGTTAAAGAAGCTCAGCAAGGTGACGTATTAGAAGCGGGGGTGGCCTTATTGGCACCGGGCGGACTGCAAATGGAAATTAAAACCATTGCCGGGCAGCATTGCGTTGAGTTGCGGGCTAAATCGGCGGTCGATATTTATGCGCCTTGTGCGGATATTACATTAACGTCAGTTGCACAGCATTTTGGAGAGTCATCGTTAAGTGTGATTTTAACCGGAATGGGTAGCGATGGGAAAATGGGTGCCGTAAAGCTTAAGCAAGCGGGATCCATGGTGTGGGCTCAAAATGAAGAAAGTTGCACTATTTATGGTATGCCAAGGGCGATTATAGAGGCGAAATTGGCCGATAAAATCTTGGCTTTGGATGACATAGCAACTGAATTTGCGAAAATAGGCTGATGAATCTGTTAAGTATCTTTGGACTGCTCGTTGGTATTGGTGCTGTTCTAATCGGTAATAAGCTGGATGGTGGACATATTGGTTCACTGCTTAACGGTTCTGCGTTTGTCATTGTGTTTGGGGGAACATTGGGCGCCGTTTGTTTGCAATTTCCACCCGCTGTTTTTTTTAAAAGTTTGAAGGTGTTAATTCGAGTTTTTTTGCCGCATAAAATACACCTAAAAGCTGAAATTGACAAAATTGTGCGCTGGAGTGGTATTGCGCGTAAAAACGGCTTTTTAGATTTGGAGAAAATGATTGCTCGGGAAGAAGACAGCTTGGTTAAAAAAGGGCTGCAACTGTTGGTAGATGGCACGGAACCGGCCATTATTCGAGACACGTTAGAGGTTGAGTTATTTGCGAAAGAGTATGCCGATTTACAGATAGCCAAAGTGTACGAGTCAATGGGCGGCTATGCACCTACGATTGGCATTATTGGTGCAGTAATGGGTTTGATTCACGTCATGCAAAACCTTTCTGAGCCTGCATTGTTAGGTGAAGGCATTGCTACGGCGTTTGTGGCAACTATTTATGGTGTTGCCTCTGCAAACTTAATATTTTTACCCATTGCTCAGCAATTAAAGAGTCAAGTGTATGCGCAAACACAAGCACGGGAAATGATGATGGAAGGACTTGTTGCTATTGCGGCAGGTGAAAATTCCCGTAATATCGAATTAAAATTATCCGGCTTTATAACCGAACCGCCGCATTAATGACTCTTTTTATTTACTGATATGGCTAGACGGCGTAGACAACGACATCATGAAGAAACGGAGCAGCACGAGCGCTGGATGGTATCTTACGCGGATTTTATTACGTTATTGTTTGCTTTTTTTGTGGTTATGTATTCCATGTCATCCGTGAATGAGGGGAAATACCGCGTGTTATCGACGGCAATAGAGGCGGCTTTTGCGCCTGTCGCAGATAAAAATGCGATACCTTCGGGCAGCTCTTCTGTTATTGGATTAGATACATTGGCTAGCGTAACGATACAGCCTATTAAGTTGGATATGCCCGTTGTGCCGAAGGATGCAAGTGCCGCCTTGAGTGAAGAGATTATTAAGGAACGTCAGTTACTGAATAATGTATCTATTCAATTTCAAGCAGCGTTAAAACCTTTTATGGATCAAAATCAGGTAGCGGTCAAGCAACACGATTTTTGGGTTGAATTAGAAATGAATAGTGAACTGCTGTTCCTTAGTGGTGAGTCGGAAGTGTCTAACGAGGCGTATCCGATGTTAAAAAAGGTGGCCGAAGTCGTTAGTGGTTTTCCTAATATGATTAATGTTGAAGGGTATTCAGATAATGTACCCATTAATACGGTAAAGTTCCCTTCTAACTGGGATTTATCCTCTGCTAGGGCGACAAGCGTGGTGAGAGAGTTGATTAAAGATAAAATCAGCCCAGAGCGCTTGGCGGCAGTAGGTTATGGTGAATTTCATCAAATTGCGGATAATGCAACGGAGGCGGGTCGATTTAAAAATAGGCGCGTGGTGTTGTTGGTCATGTCGCAAGCGTTTTCGCGGTATGGTATGGATGATAAGGAACGTGCGCTCCGGATTAATTCAGGGGTAACGGCACCTTTTGCCGCACCTAATACAGCAAGTATCCCTTCACTTAAGTAGGCTGGTTATGAAAATCTGGGCTGTTTCAAATCAAAAAGGTGGCGTTGGTAAAACCACTACTGTTGTTGCATTAGGGGGGTTGTTGTCTGCGTGGGGCTATCGTACGTTATTGGTTGACTTGGATTCACATGGTGCGTTAACCAGTTACTTTAAGATGAATCCAGATGGTATTGAAGGCAGTGTTTATAATTTATTTCATGATGCCAGCTTAAAGCGTAAAGATGCGTCCTTAGAATCTTATATTGTTGCAACAGGTATTGAAAATTTGTCCATTTTACCGGCTTCAACAGCGTTAGCGACACTGGATAGGCAGGTGGCCTCAATGAATGGCATGGGGCTAGTCATCGCCAATGCCTTAAAGAAAATAGAAGATCAATATGATTATGTGATTATTGACAGTCCCCCTGTTTTGGGTATCTTAATGATCAATGCTCTGGCGGCGTGCGAGCGATTAATTTTGCCGGTATTAGCTGAGTTTTTAGCTTTGCAAGGCTTGGATCGCATGTTGCGTACGCTGAAAATGGTATTTAACGCGCATAAACATCCCCCCAATTATATTATTGTGCCGACGATGTTTGATAAGCGCACCAAGGAAGCACACGAAAATTTACAGAGTTTAAATAAGCAATACCCTGATTATATGTGGGGATCGGTTATTCCGATAGACACTAAGTTCAGAGAGGCCAGTCGATTAGGGATTCCAGGGCCCTTGTATGTACCAACCAGTAAAGCATCGGAAGCCTATGCGGAACTATTGGAAGTGTTATTGCAAGCACCTCGCGTTAAAAGCAAACAATCTGGATCAGGATCGTGAACAGCTCTTTTAAGCCAATACAGCAGGCATTACAGCAAGAATTGGCTTTAGATGTTTATTTAAGGGCGCTATTGGAAGAAATTCCTGATACTCCCTTGGATGAAACTGTTTCAGTAGGCATAACGCCAGAAGCGGCCGCTGCACCGCTAGCTTTATTACCTTTATCCTCGGAATTTCAAAAGGTACCGTTAGAATCAGATGTTTTAGGTATTAAGCTGGCTGAGGCGGGCGTTGTTCGGCCATTAGCCCTTATGCCAGATTGGTCGCGTGCTGAGTTTCAGGCTTTATTTTTTAAAGTTGACCATTTAATAATGGCTACCCCGCTGATTACGTTATCACGAACGCTTAAGTTTAATCGCAAGCCAACTAAAATACCTGCTCAGCCATCTTGGTTTTTAGGCTTATTAGACGATCACGGTAAAAAAATTAGTATCTTAGACAGTGGGCAGCTGATTTTTGGAAAAGCCAAAGGGTCTTTGCGTGATTTGAATGAGCGGCCTTTTGCCTATTTGTTAATCAGCGCAGACGAGAAGTGGGGACTGGCTTGCGATGATATTTTATCTATTGGTAAATTATCACCGGAAAAAATTCGTTGGCGCACCTTAAGAACCTTGCGCCCCTGGTTAATTGGTACAGTGATTAATGAATTAGCGGCAGTGATTGATATTAATCAATTAGTGCCAGGAAGAAAATGAACTAAAAGTCGACATTGTGTGGTTTGGGGCTACACTTCAGGAGTGGTTACGTCAGTATGTTGCGTAGGCAGTCGTTGATGGCGTGAGTTTTTCTGTTTTTCAAGTATTGATGTGGGAATAAATAACGTGGAAATAAAACAAAGTGATCCGATAATGCAATGGGTAACTTTTCGTCTCGGTGATGAGAAGTATGGAATTAATGTTATGCAAGTTCAGGAAGTGTTGCGCGTAACGGAAATAGCGCCAGTACCCGGTGCTCCTTCCTATGTGTTAGGTATTATTAACCTACGTGGCAATGTCGTAACGGTTATTGATACACGTAATCGTTTTGGTTTAATGTCAATAGAAACGGATGACGCTTCGCGTATTGTGATTATTGAAACAGAAGCGCATATTATTGGTATTTTGGTTGATAGTGTTGCTGAAGTGGTCGAGATGCGTGCGTCTGAAATAGAGACGGCTCCCAATGTTGGGAATGATGAAACCTCTAAATATATTCAAGGCGTTACTGGTCGAGACAATGAATTATTAATTTTAGTAGACCTTAACAAGTTTCTAAATGATGATGAAAAAGCTGAAATGGATATGTTTTAAGACGGTTTTTGTGCAGTAATTAGGTAGCTATTTTCGGTAAAAAATCGTTACAGTAGGTGGGTTATGTCGTGACTATGCTCTGTATAGACTATTGTGGATTCGGTTGGTGATGCGTCTTATGATGGCTAATTACCTTGAAATGGTGTTGCTCAGTATTTGGGCATAAGCCGTTATTTTACGAAAGATACCCAAGGGGTAAAGAGGGGGAATAGTGGATTCTATACATTCTATAACACCGTTAATTGCCATCAAGAAGCCCGATAAAGTGAAGGCGAGAGCTGATGATGAATCCGCGCATAAACAACCGCAACAACACGCTAGCCCTAAAGGGTCTGAGCAATCCACTGAGCAAGCGGTACAACACATCGATGAATTGGTTTAATGAGTCTCTTATTTGGGGTATCTGTAGTGCTTTTGCATTACTGGTTATCGTTTTGTTTATTTGGCTTATTCGTGAGCATTTTAAGTTTAAAAAAGAATTGCAGGTACTTAGTGGTTACGCGAGTAGAAATGACAGGGATATTACGGGATTATGCTCGGCAGCTATCACTATAGATGAGCGTTTGACGGCATACGAGGTGATACTAAAAGAGCTTCAAACCAAAGCGGCTGAGATCAAACCAGCGGAGTCTGCTGAGCAGCCTTATCGTAATGCCATTCAAAAAGTTCAAAGTGGAGCCAATGTTGCTGAATTAATGCAAAATTTTGGCTTAAGCAGAGATGAGGCTACGTTGTTAATCCGTTTGCATGGGCATAAGTCTGAGTATAATTAGTGTGATTCTGCCGCGTGATAAGGGATAAAACAGTGGTGAATGCGTATTTTAAACGTTTTTCAAACAACTTAATGAGAGGCTTCTTAGGGTATGAATCCACCCTCCACTCAGCATGACTTCTTGGTACAGCATACGCGTCTGTTAATGCAGAGCTACGAGCGGCTACTGGCTTCGCCGTTAGTGATGGCTTCAGAAAACATGGACAGTGTTAATGGGTTGTTTAACGCGCCTTTTGCGCTGGTGTCACATAATACAGCGGTTGATCCGGTGTTTAATTATGCCAATGCCAAGGCGTTGGAATTATTTGAATACAGTTGGGATGACTTTACGTGCTTACCTTCGCGATTGTCCGCAGAGCCAATGAATCGACACGCGCGTGAGTCATTGTTAGTGACTGTTCGGCAACAAGGGTATATTCGCCATTATCAAGGCATTCGATTATCTAAAACGGGGCGGCGTTTTCAAATTAATAATGCGGTGGTTTGGAATTTATTTGATAGCGATAACAGATATAGTGGTCAAGCGGCCTGCTTTAAAGAGTGGGTGTTTTTGTAAGCGCTTTTGCCGCTATAGAAATAACGCCCGCTAGCATTGTTGTAAAAGAAAGTGTGCGCCGTATTACGTTAGTTTTCATTTTTTTTGCGCTTTAATGGGCGTCCTCAGGTTTAAGTGCTGCTGTACTTGCTGCGCATGATTTTTTAGTAATGTATTGTTTTTTAAGCTAAAAACATTGATAGTAGTCATTTCTTTGAATTGCTTCAAATAATACTTCTACTGCTCAGCCTGTCTATTTTTTAAAATCGTACTACACTTCAGCAATATCTTAAATACAATGCTTAGCCGGAGTTTCATGTCCCAGGAGGATAGTGTGTCAAGTTTAGCTCCCCAGGGAAAAATGCTGTTTTACGTGTTACTTAGTTTACTTAAATGGGTGAGAGATTTTCTTCTGCGCACAGAGGGTATCTCTTTCGTTATTGTGGCGAATATTATTGGCTTGGATGTGCTTAATCGACAGTGTGTGCTACGTAAGGCATTAAATAGTGATAGGCAAAACGTGTTTGGTTATCAATTAAGTAATGCGACTGCTTGTAAATGTCAGTGTGGAGTCAATTGATGCAATATAGAGGTGGTGGTTTTTACGCATTGGCTATGGACATTGTTGACATCCAGCATAATTGTGTTTTGGATCTTGCCGAGCAGCTAATGAATACGGATACCAGCGAGGGGCTGGTTAAAAATATCCAACTGCTGTATCAATATGTTGGAAATAATTTTTGGGGGGAGGATGATGTAATGAACACTAATGATTACTTACATTACCCTGTGTACGTTGATGTTCAGAGCCTATTATTTGATAAGTTGCTAGAATTAAGTTACAGAATGCATAAAGATAAATGGCAGAAAAAAGGAATTGGCTATTTTGTTCCTAACTGGACAACGCAAGCGGTGCTTGAAGATGATGTCAATTTTGAGCATTATTTAGACAGTTTACAGTCTTAGCTGCATGTATAACTAGGCTGTGTTTTTCCGCTTATTTGTCTGATTGATTTACAATAAATGTGCTTAATATTCCCAATGGTTTCAGGGGTTCCAGCATACGCATTAAAAAATATCTTTTAATCGTCGTAATTCCGTAAATATCGCTAGTGCTGATTCCCCTTGCATATTGATGTGTTGCTGCAGATTAGGACTATCTTCCCTTAAAAAAGGATTGCTGGCTAACTCCTCCTCTATGCTGGACGGTATCGTCGTTAAATGATTACGTCGCAGTTGATTTATCCGTTCCATCCGGTGCTGCAAATACACATTGTCAGGTTCCACGCTTAGGGCGAATTGGCCATTATTTTGGGTATATTCATGCGCACAATACACGCGCGTATTTTTAGGCAGTGCTTTTAATTTTTGCAAAGAGTGCCATAACTGTTCAGCAGAACCCTCAAATAAGCGTCCACAACCCATGGCAAATAAAGTGTCGCCACAAAATAACGCTTGAGCGGCGGAAATGTAATAAACAATGTGTCCTAATGTATGTCCCGGTGTAGCGATAATCTCAATTGATAATCCCCCCAATAATAATTGCTCGCCATCCTGGAGTAATTTATCAACGGCAGGAATACGCGATTGGTCGACTATTGATGCGGCAACTCGACAGCCAGTTGTTTGTTTAAGCTCGGTATTGGCACCGACATGATCCCAGTGATGATGTGTATTTAATAGATAGGTCAGTGACCATTTTTTTTGTTGCAGGATCTCTAAGACCGGTGAAGCAACAGCAGGGTCAATGACGGCAGTATCGCCGCTCTCCGGTTCGTGGATAATGTAAATATAATTATTTTCTAATACGGGAAGTTGTATTATATCAAGCATAACGTATAGTGGTAGAAGAGGCGTTTTTAATGCGATAGTCTACTGCGTTTGTTGAGTGTTGATCCAGTGGTGTTGTGTTTTTATTAAACATCCCCATATATAAATAATTCGTTTAATAGCTGCTGAAGGTTTTGATTATGGCAAAGCGCCCCAAGATAGAAATACCCACAACTGATCTTATTATTCCAGTATTACCCTTGCGCGATGTCGTTGTCTATCCGCATATGGTCATACCACTGTTTGTTGGTAGGGAAAAGTCCATTATTGCATTGGATGCAGCAATGCTCGAGGATAAGCAAGTATTACTGGTGGCGCAAAGGCACGCTGAAATTGATGAGCCGGAATTTGAAGATCTCTACAGAGCTGGTACGTTAGCAACGATTATTCAATTATTGAAACTGCCTGATGGAACGGTAAAAGTATTGGTTGAGGGTAATCAGCGCTGTAAAGTGGATGACTATTTTGAAAATGACGGTTATTTTGCGGCACGCGTCAGTGAAATAACGGACGAACTTAACATTTCCGAGCAGGAGCAAGAAGTTCTGCAGCGTACGGTGATCAGTTGTTTTGATCAGTACGTGAAATTAAATAATAAAATTCCGCCAGAAGTATTAAATACGTTGTCCGGCATTGATGAGCCTGGACGTTTAGCTGACACCATGGCGGCGCATATGACGCTGAAGGTGGAAGATAAGCAGAAATTGCTGGAAATGACCAATATTGCCGCGCGATTGGAAGCGTTGATGACGTTAATGGAAGGTGAGGTTGATTTGCTGGAAATGGAAAAGAAAATCCGTGGACGGGTTAAGCAGCAAATGGAAAAAAATCAGCGCGAATATTATTTAAACGAGCAAATGAAGGCGATTCAAAAGGAATTGGGCGAAATGGATGAGGTACCCAATGAGATTGAGGAGCTTGAAAATAAAATTGCATTGGCGGGGATGTCTAAAGAAGCTAAAACCAAAGCCGATGCGGAGCTGAATAAATTAAAGCAGATGTCGCCAATGTCTGCAGAGGCCAGTGTAATTCGTAATTATATTGACTGGATGGTCAATGTGCCGTGGAAGAAAAAAACCAAAGTTCGACATGATTTAAAATTGGCGCAAGAAGTTTTAGATGCGGAGCATTACGGTTTAGAAAAGGTGAAGGAGCGTATTCTGGAATATTTGGCTGTGCAACAGCGGGTTAAACAGTTAAAAGGCCCTATTTTGTGTTTAGTCGGGCCTCCGGGTGTAGGCAAGACATCGTTGGGTGAATCTATCGCACGCGCGACGAATCGTAAATATGTGCGGATGGCGCTGGGCGGCGTCCGTGATGAGGCTGAAATACGTGGGCATCGTCGAACATATATTGGTTCAATGCCTGGAAAGATTTTACAAAATCTAGCCAAAGTAAAAACACGCAATCCTATGTTTTTATTGGACGAAATTGATAAGATGGCTGCCGACTTTAGGGGTGATCCGGCTTCAGCCTTATTGGAAGTATTGGATCCTGAGCAAAACCATACTTTTTCGGATCACTATTTAGAGGTTGATTTTGATTTATCGGATGTTATGTTTGTTGCCACGGCGAACACCTTGAATATTCCTTCTGCATTGTTAGATAGAATGGAGGTTATTCGTCTGGCAGGGTATACCGAAGATGAAAAGATCAATATTGCTTTGCGTTATTTGGTGCCTAAGCAGATCGTGAATAATGGTTTAAAAGAGAAAGAAATTGAAATTACAGAAGTGGCCATTAAGGATATTGTTCGGTATTACACCCGTGAAGCGGGCGTAAGAAGCCTAGAGAGGGAAATATCTAAGATTTGCCGGAAAGTGGTTAAAGATTTACTGTTGCAATCTGAGCAGGCCAAGACTGTCGTTGTGTCTGAGAATTTAGATACCTATCTGGGTGTTAAACGGTTTAGTTATGGCTTGGCTGAGGAGCAAGATCGTATTGGTCAGGTAACCGGCTTGGCTTGGACGGAGGTGGGTGGTGAATTACTGACCATTGAGACGGCGGTTATGCCAGGTAAAGGTAAGCAATCGGCGACCGGTAAACTGGGTGATGTTATGAAAGAATCGATTGAGGCCGCAGTGACTGTGGTCAGAAGTCGAGCTGAGATATTGGGTATACCTAAAGAGCAATTTCAGCAAAATGATATTCACATTCATGTTCCTGAAGGGGCGACACCTAAGGATGGCCCGAGTGCGGGTATTGGTATGTGTACAGCCATTATTTCCGCACTGACTAAGATACCGGTTAGAGCTTGTGTGGCTATGACGGGTGAGATTACCTTACGTGGTGAAGTGCTTCCTATTGGGGGGTTGAAAGAAAAGCTGTTAGCCGCACATAGAGGCGGGATCACGACAGTTTTAATACCGACTGAGAATGCAAAGGATTTGGTTGAAATACCTGATAATATTAAACAAAACTTGGATATTAGAACGGTAAGTTGGATTGATGAGGTGTTGGAAGTCGCCTTACAATACATGCCGACGCCTTTAGAAAAAATTGTTGATATAGAAAAAACAGTGACTAAAGCAAAGGTAAAAAAACAAATTATCACGGCGCATTAGTTTTGTAGTAGGGTGGAAAAGGTCTTGGATAATCTTAACATTCAAGCAGCGCACGATGTTTAAAGCTTGACACTGATTGAGGGCAATTGTATAAATACTCCTCTTTCTTGTTGTGTAAGTGTTTGCGCATAAGAAGCTAATGGGTTTTGCTGGTCTTGTACTTTAATAAAAATGACTTCCTAAGGGGGAATGATGAATAAATCGGAACTTATTGATGCGATGGCGGATGCGTCTAAATTAACTAAAGCTGACACAGGTAGAGCTTTAGATAGCTTTATTAAAGCAGTTTCAGACGAGCTGGGTAAAGGTGGGTCAGTGGCTTTGGTAGGCTTCGGCACCTTTGCTGTAAAGGAAAGAGCTGAACGAAAAGGACGCAATCCGCAGACAGGCGCAGAGATTACGATTAAAGCTGCAAAAATTCCTTCATTTAAAGCTGGTAAAACTTTAAAAGATGGTGTAAACTAGTATTTCTTTAGTCGGGTGCTTAGCTCAGCCGGGAGAGCATCGCCCTTACAAGGCGAGGGTCGGGGGTTCGAACCCCTCAGCACCCACCAGACTTTGGAGTGGTAGTTCAGTTGGTTAGAATACCGGCCTGTCACGCCGGGGGTCGCGGGTTCGAGTCCCGTCCGCTCCGCCATATATAAAACCCCGACCTTATGGTTCGGGGTTTTTTTTTGCGTGTTTAAAATGGATAGAAAGTTTATATAATCAGCAGTACTGGTCATTGTCAGTGCTACCTTGATAAATATATAAAAGTTCCCACTTATTGATTTAGCTGTTTAAAGGCAGGGGTTATGCTGATAGAAATTAGAGAAAAGGCGCAAGGTTTTTTTGCATGGGTGATTCTTTTGTTAATCTGCGTGCCTTTTGCATTGTGGGGTGTTCAAAATTACACAGGTAGCAGCGGGGAGCGTCCGTTGGCGTCCGTTGGTCATAAAGACTTTTTTCAAAAAGAAGTGGCACAAGCCGCCGCTCAGCTCAGTCAAAACCTTGCGGGCATGAATGTGCCGGAAGAATCAATTAAAGCGCAAGCCTTAAAGAAACTTATTGGTGATGAGGTGTTGTTGCAGCATGTTGAAGATGATGGTTTGGAAGTGACGGACGAAACAGCGCGTAATTTTGTTAGGGCGCTGCCTTATTTTCAGACGGACGGCAGATTTGACGAGAAGCAGTATAAAGCTGTGCTAAGTGCGCAGGGTATGTCGCCAGCTTCTTTTACACAACGTATCAAGCAGTCGCTGAAAATGGAGCAATTTCAGCGTGCCATTATGGAAAGTAGCTTTGCAACACAGGCTGATGTTGATAATGTGTTTAAAATTCAAAATCAGCAGCGTAATGTTGAGTATGTCACTATCCCTGTTTCTAAGCTAAGCACTCAGCCGACTGCGGATGAGGTGCAAGCTTATTACCAGCAACATCAGACGTCATATCAAACGCCTGAGCAAGTCGCGGTGGAATATGTCGAGCTGTCGGCGGATGAGTTGGCCAAAGCTGTCGTTGCAACCGATGCGCAGTTGCAGGCATTTTATCAGGAACAAAAAGATCAATATACGACTAAGGAACGTCGAAAAATAAGCCATATATTGTTTACGACGACTAAAGATACCACAGCAGAACAGGCGTTACAGAAAGCCGTAAAGGCAGAAGCTGAGCTTAAATCTAAAGATTTTGCTGTTTTAGCAAAAGAATTATCGGATGATAAATTAACGGCTGAGAAAGGTGGTGATTTGGGCTTATTTACGCCAGGCGTGATGGATAAAGACTTTGAGGCTGCCGCCAGCTCTTTAGCATTAGGTGCAGTTTCAGCGCCGGTGAAATCAACTTTTGGTTATCACCTCATTAAGGTGACTGAGTTGGTTCCCGGTGAAGTTAAACCTTTTACCGCAGTTAAGGATGATGTCACTAAAGCGTATCAAAAAGCACAATCTGAAAGCCAGTTTTATGAATTGGGTGAAAAAATGGCACAACTGAGCTATGAAAATAGTGGTTCATTATCAGCCGTTGCCGAAGGGTTAAAATTGAAAACGCAGAAAACGGCATTATTGTCTAAAGATTCCGTAAGTGATATTTTTTCTGAAGCGAAAGTGCGTACAGCAGCATTTTCTGAAGAAGTGTTAAATGGAAACAATAGTGAGCCAGTGGAGATGGGTTTAAATCGCTTGGTTGTTTTGCGGTTACTGGAGCATAAGCCTGCTGCAACGCAAGCATTAAAAGATGTTGAGCCAAAGGTAGTGGCCGCGCTTTTGGCCGATAAAGCCAAGCAGCAATCGGTACAAGTAGCCGAAAAAATTCAGCAACGCTTGCAAGCAGGCGAGAGTATCGCTACGGTCGCCGCTGAGCAGCAATTACAGATACAAAAATTGTCTGATATTACGCGTGATACCAATAAACTGCCTGCACAAATAAGTCAGGCTGTTTTTAAAGCGCCAAAGCCATTGGATGGTAAGCCAGCTATTGCAAAAATGGAGCTTGATAATGGTGAGCAGGTAGTTATGAGTGTATCAAGCGTTAAGCCGGGTGTGATGACGGATGATGATAAGAAAAAACAGCTGTTGGCGAGTAAAAATATTGCCAAAGCATTTGGACAGTCTGTTTTTGCTGCGGTCATGAAAAGCTTGGAAACAAGTGCTGACGTGACTATTAATAAGTAAGTTTTGTTATGTATCCTTATTAGTTATATTCAATACGGTCACGATTGCGGATGTTAATGTGCTGAATGCCTTGGCATTAGGAGTGTTCAGGTGCTTATATTTCCCGCATTTGTGACGGCGTGGCGTATGGTTATTATCAGTTGAGGGAAGGGCGGGGCAAACGCATTAAAATTATTCCGGAACAATAACTTGACCCTAATAAGTATTATTCCAGGCCGCCCGTTCATTTTTTCTTGATACTGATTTTGGGTGGCTCTTTTTGGAGCAGGTTTAGGTAAATGTGACTGATGGTCGTCAGGATGATGGTCGCATGCCCTTTGCGTATTCGATTGTCATCTTCACGGAAAACCACGTCCAATCGCCAGTGCTGCTTGTTTTCTATCCCCCAGTGATTGTGGACGGCATGGGCAAAGAACTTAGCGCCAGCGGCAAATGAATTAATACCCATAGGGCGCAAGTGAAATGCCGTTGCTAGGTGGCCTTGTTGCCGACATGGCATTCACGCTCCAACATGCTAATGCTTTTTAGTCCTTTCCACAGTCCTGTTTTCGGCAACATGCATAAGGTTTCGGTGATCCATGGCGGCGGGTCTCTAATCGGCCATGTTCGATGTCGATTGCCTCGAGGTAACTGTGCGCAACTCCCTTGAAATCAGCTTGTCGTGCAGTCGTGAAAAAAACTTCGGTCAGCCTGTGCAGGCCAGGTCGCCCTGGTTTTCTTTGAGACCAAGGCTGTAGTCGCCGCCTTTGTCTATGACTTGTTCCGCAATGGCGCGCTGGCAGCCCATTGCGTCAATGGTCACAATGCAGCCGTGCAGTTCAAACAACGCCAATAGCTTTGGGATGGCGGTTACTTCGTTGGACTCGCCTCCTGTCCGAGCACCAACCCATTGGCATAACCCCAAGCGCTGACCATGTGCAACGGTTTTTTGTTGCGCTTGTGGTCATGGGAGCGCCGCGCAGTCTTACCATTCGCAGCATCACCTCATTCGGCAACGCTTCGGACACCGCCCCAGTCCAGTCCATAAAACAGCGCTGGAATGCTTTTGGCTCTAGCCGGGACAGCACGTAAGAAATGCAGTCATGTGGCGGAATGCCGTTCTTTAAGGGTATAAATTACCGCAACCAATCCGCCTTGTTGTGACTAACATCTTCAATGTCCTATCATCCTGCGGCTCCGCTTAACGTGATGCCAATTGATAAAACAATGATGTTCATCAATTGGTGGAGCTTCTTGCGCTCAATCCTTGGGTCAGCCAAGCCGGAAAAATGCTCAACTATATTGCAATTCACTGGGTATCTCGAAAAAAACCAGTAATATAGTGCCTTTTACCATGTTTTTTAAAGTGTTTTAATGCGCGGCTCTGCCCTTTAAAAGGCTTTTATGTTCCTTATTTCATGTGCATGTTAAAATAGCATTTGACAAGCATGGAAAATCTGTTAAGATGATCGGCTTACTGAGTGATTAGCAAGAAAGATTGTGTAGCTCAGTAACCAGAAAGAAACGGTCATAAGACATTAAAGGTTGACTAATAAAAACGACCCTGATATGATGG
>JAPLRW010000271.1:67547-80748 GCA_026398935.1 Methylococcales bacterium | reverse complement strand
CCGATTGAATAAGAATGGTTTCCACTTGGTTAATAATATGCCTAGCGATGTCAGGCTCTTGCTTGATTAATTCTTGATCTACCGCTGTTCTAAGCAAATTTTCCCATTTTAGTGCGGATGCCGCAGATTTCTCACCCGCGCTTTCAAATAGCTCCGGAGGCAGCTCATTGCGATGGATTTCGCGCCCTGCCGCCATAACCGTCAACCAGCGACAGGTGTTTTCCAGTTGTCGAACATTCCCCGGCCAATTGAGTGTACTTAAGAAGCTTTCAGCCTCAGACGTAAGGTTTTTTACTTCCGTATTCAGTTCGCTGGCAGCGACACTTAGAAAGTGTCGCATTAGCAGTGGAATGTCCTGACTGCGTTCCCGTAAAGGCGGAATATGGATACGAATGACATTCAAGCGATGAAATAAATCTTCCCTGAAACGTCCTTGTGTAACTAAGGTTTCAAGATTCTGATGCGTTGCGGCAATAATGCGTACATCAACTTTTACTGACGCGTAGGCTCCAACGGGGTAAAACTCACCATCGGCTAATACCCTCAATAAGCGGGTTTGCAGTTCCGCGGGCATATCGCCAATTTCGTCTAAAAATAAGGTGCCGTTATTGGCTTGCTCAAAACGCCCTGCCCGCCGCGCTTGTGCGCCAGTAAACGCGCCTTTTTCATGGCCAAACAGTTCTGACTCCATAAGATCTTTTGGAATCGCCGCCATATTCAAGGCGATAAATGGCTTGCTGCTACGGGGACTGTGGCGGTGTAAGGCTTTTGCC
The DNA here is from genome assembly GCA_026398935.1 of Methylococcales bacterium. GTDB lineage: Bacteria > Pseudomonadota > Gammaproteobacteria > Methylococcales > Methylomonadaceae > SXIZ01. Next base: position 79,975 of record JAPLRW010000271.1, on the reverse strand, counting down.
ACCAGCTCCTTGCCCGTTCCCGATTCACCGTTAATTAAGACGGTAATGTGTGAGCGAGCCAGACGTCCTATAGCTCGGAATACTTCCTGCATAGCGGGTGCAGCACCAATGATTTCGGGCGTTGCTTCTGGCGGTGGTGGTGGATGCGCATTTTGTTGTTGCTGTCTGCCGTGCGTACAGGCGCGCTTAGCCAATGCGACCACTTCCTGAATATCGAAGGGTTTGGGTAAATACTCGAATGCCCCTTCATGAAATGCGGAAACGGCACTTTCCAGATCGGAATGTGCGGTCATGACGATAACCGGTAGGTTGGGATAGTCGCGTTGCACTTTTTGCAGCAGTTCGATGCCGTCTATATCCGGCATGCGAATGTCGGTTAATAACGCATCCGGTAACTCGGTGCGTAATGCTTCTAATAAAGGTTTGGCATGCGCAAAACTACGGCTATTAATGGCGGCTTTTTGCAGGGCTTTTTCGAGTACCCAGCGAATCGATTTGTCATCATCAATAATCCAAATATTATCGGTTGGTGTCATGTCCATCCTCCAGAGGTAAATAAATTGAAAAAACCGTATTGCCCGGCTCGCTGGTGCATTCGATCAAGCCGTTATGGTGGTTAATTAAAGATTGTGCGATGGATAGCCCTAATCCAGTGCCTTCTGCGCGGCCGGTGATCATGGGGTAAAAAATCTGGTGCATCATATCCGGCTCTACGCCAGGGCCATTATCGATAATATCTACACGTAAGGTTAGACGATAGCGTTTGCGACCAATGGTCATTTGTCGGTGGATGCGGGTTTTAAAGGTAATTACGCCCTGTTTGTTAATCGCTTGTACTGCGTTGCGCACCACATTAAGCAGCGCCTGAATCAATTGGTTTTTATCCGCAACAATCTCTGGAATACTGGGATCATAGTTGGTATTAATGATAACGTTACCCGTGGCTTCGGCTTGTACCAGTGTGCGAATCCGTTCAAGTACCTCATGAATATTTAACGCACTCTTTTGGGGCGGTTTATTGGGGCCCAACATTTTATCCATCAACCCTTGCAAGCGATCCGATTCGGCGATGATAATTTGGGTATATTCTTTTAGTTCCGGATCACTTAGCTCCATATCCAGTAATTGCGCAGCGCCCCGCAGACCGCCTAACGGGTTTTTAATCTCATGCGCCAAGCCGCGTACCAGCATTTTTGCGGTATTTTGTTGCGCCAAGAGCTGCTCTTCTTTAGAAATGCGCAAATGCCGATCCACTTGTTGTAATTCGACTAATAGCCCGCTGGTTTGATTGTCATCCATCAAGGGCGTGACACTAAAGTTAGTGGTAATAGTGCGGTTGTTTAGCTGTAAGCTTAGCTCTCGATTCACCAAGGCTTCATTGGTTTTTATGCAACTTTGTAGGTCATGGATAAAGGTTGTGTTGTGGCTGAACAGTTCGCTGGCAACCTGCGCGGTTAAATGCCGCGCACTGTCGCCAAACATCACTTCACCAGCCGTATTGATATAAATCAGCTTTAGTCCTGTATCAAACCACAGTATGGCTTCATTGAGATTATCGAGTATTTTCTTATGCACAATATAGGGTGTTAACTATGAATTAAAGCGGAGGTTACCTTGTAGGTAAGCAATTTAAACGCCAACTTTAAAATTAAGAGGGGCAAGAGAGATTATCGCCATGTTGCTAGCGTTCTATTACAGGATACTAACAGGTTTTGCCTACGCATTGCAGTTTGATATTGGTGCAGATTGAAAATGAGGCTGCTGATTAAAAAACACCTAAAAAAAAGCGTTTTATCTGCCGTGATTGACGTATATGCTATAAGCAGGCCGCCCGTAAAATACTGCGTGCCGTCGCTTAAGTCTTGAAAATAGGCGCAAAATAATGGGCATTGAGGTTCATTTTTTGTTTGATCGCCATTTTTAAAGTGAAAAGCCTGCGTATCAAAAAACGGGTTGCCCGATTTAAAAAAGTGCTACAGGCACACTTGTGCGCACCATTGTGGTGCTATAAAAACAATTATTACTTTTTGTGGTCGAATAATTAGGGAGGGAGTGTTCTATTCATGCCGTATTAAGCGTTACGCAGATACACTTAATAGTGTTTGGTTTAACCACTCGTTTTTATAGGCTATTGCGGCATTATTGCTTGTCCAGCGAAACGGTATGCGTCAAAAGCTTGCTAAAGAAGAGCCTTAATGCTAACTTTCCGGCTGAGAAAACAAAATAAAAGACGCAAAATGCCAAAGATCTGGGCTGCTTAATTTAAGCAATACCGGTTTCTTTTGCCCTCATTGGCATTTTAACTTAGCGCCTCTTCCTAACATTTACTGAGACAGTTTTAATGCGATTATTGCTATTAATTTCAACGCTTGCTATTGGTACATCGTTACTAACCCATCCAAACGACGCGTCAGCGGCAAAAGCAGCTAAAAACAATCACGCTAATGGACGGACTACTGCGCATGGTAAAGGCAATCGGCATTCTAAGCACATAGAGGTGAATCCAGGGGATGTTTGGCGGCGTATTGGGTCTGGTTTACGGATACCCCGACCCAGTATGGCACAACTCATTACTATCGAGCCGATTACACCTAATCAGATTGAGCCAGCCACCTTACCTCCACGGGGAGCAATATCTTCAGAAGTCATCCCGAACCCAACAGCATTGCCTGCATTAGAGCCTCAAGCACAATCAGTAGAAAGTGTTAAGGCGGTTCGACTGATCGAACCTGCGGCTATTACGCCGCCCGAAGATAACTATACGGCACGGGGGCGTAAACTCTTGGCTAAAATTCCGTCGGAAACGACTGAGGGCTGTGAGGCTAAAAAAAATCTTGTTGCTAAACTGAGATCTGCAACGGCTTTAAAAACAAGAATTAGAACGCAACTGAATGTTCGGCCTAACCTACATGGACGCATCAATTCGCCAGAAGAAATAGTGGCGTATAACGCGCTCGTGGCGCATGAAGACGCGCAAAATGTACCCTGCGAGAATACGGTTGTACAAAAAATGGCAGACGTAATACCACAAGCGGACACAGTGCCACAAGCGCCTGCACCTGTAATGGATGCTGAAACCTCTGCAGCGCGCCTGTTTGAAAATCAGCAGATGCAGCTACTCGCTAATCAGCAGCGTGAGCTGGCGATGCAAAAAAATGCCAAGCTGTTAATTAATATTGAGCGGGTTAGTAAGTATGTGGATTGGTATGCGCAGCGCCGTTTGTATCTGTCTGAAGTGGCCGAGCGAGCACAGCCTTATTTATATCATATTGTAGAGGGTCTCAATAGGCATAAATTGCCTTTAGATTTGGCGCTGTTACCCATTGTGGAAAGCGCATATCAGCCCACCGCGAAATCACCTATGAGTGCGGCGGGATTATGGCAATTTATGCCCATGACGGGGCAAGATTATAATTTAAAACAAGACTCTCATTATGATGACCGATTGGATATTACGGCCTCTACACAAGCGGCACTTAGTTATTTAGGCTTTCTGAATCAGCATTTTAAAGGCGATTGGTTGTTGGCGTTAGCTGCCTACAATTGTGGTATTGGTCGTGTGGATGCGGCGATTAATCGCAATATTACTGACGGACTGGATACTGACTATTGGTCGCTGCAATTACCGGAGGAGACCCAAGAGTATGTGCCGCGATTTTTAGCGCTGGCGACACTTTTTGCAAATCCAGCTAACTACAATTTAAAGCTGACACCCGTCAGAAATGAGCTTTATTTCATTACGGTGAATGTTGATCGTAAACCAGACTTAAAAAATGTAGCGAATAAAGATATCAAAACCATCGCTCAGCTCGCTAATATCAGCGATGCGCAGTTTAGCTTGCTTAATCCGGGTTACTTAGAGACGTCTTTGCCACCAGATAGACCGCTGAGCTTTTTAATGCCTATTCCTAATGCGAATCAGCTGTATCAGCAATTAACGACGCTCGCAACAATCGAAACCAATGTACAAAAAACCGAACAGCCATTTTACGCCCGTGTCTCTTTGCAGGGTGAATCAGTAGGATTGCCATTCTCAACATTTGACGCACCTTTTTTAGTGCTTAATGTTGATAAGCCAGTGTTGCCAGAGGTTATAAAGGAAGCGGTGGTTGAGCATAATCAACCAAAACAGGCTAATGACGCGTACTTAACCGCGCATTATATTGATAAGGGAGAAACTTTGCAGACAGTGGCAAAACATTTTGAGGTGAGTGTGGAGGCGTTGCGAGATATTAATAAACTTAAGCGTAAACAAGGCGTGGTACTTGGTCAAAGGTTGATTATTCCGCCTAAAAAGATAACGGTAATGCTTGCGGCTGCATTATAAATAACGGAGGGGGAGATTGATGGACTGGCAATAACATGGATGTTTTGCCAGGACACCCCAGTTTATAGCTGATAATGCGTAGCTATTAGGGGGTGTCCCAGATAAACAAAAAGCGATCTTTACTATTAGATTAAAGATTTCATTTCAGCAAGCGTTTCTAAAGCTTTTTTCAAAATTGCCATGCCGGCTTCTGCTTCGCCTGCTTTGACTTTAACCATTGCTTGTTTCAATTCACCTTGTACACGTTGACGTTTAAAGTCAACTTTATCATTGGCACTAACTTCTTTAGAAGCAGTTTGAGCTTCTTTGATTAAGTTAATAACGTCTTCGCGTGATTCGCCGCCAGCAGCCATTAATGCGTTAGCTTCATTCACTTTTCCAACGATTTTATCAATTACTTCAGCAGGTGGATATTTTGCTTTTTCAGCTAACGTTACAGAAGAAAAAGAACCCATTGAAGCAGCAACAAACAGGGCCAATAATATTTTTTTATAAGTTCTCATAGTGCCTTTTATCCTCTTAGATTAAGTTTTACATAAACGCTGCTACAGCAAGCTAAACAGCTCAACAGCTCGGTGTTATCTTAACATGTATTTTAGCCTTCCACGCCATAATTAAAATCATTTTTTGGCTTCATTGCCGCAGTAATCGCGGCAATGAATGGCTAATTAAAAAATCGCGAAATGGCTTAAGGGGTACTTTACGCGTTGGTTTATGCGTTTTAGTGGTAGGTGAATTGCTTATTACATTGATATTTATAAGGTATTTGTGGTCTAATTCATCTGCAGTTGAACCTCTGTATGGAGGTTTAGCCTGTAACTCATATGTAAAATAACAACACAAATTAAAAAGGGGACATGATTATGGAGATATTAAATAAGATTGCTGAGCAATTCCTGACCGATGCTAACGCTGATGGCAAGATAGACGTTGCGGATGCGGTTAATTCACTACAAACGCTATTGGCAGATGCGTCAGGGAAAGTTGATTTTAGTGGCATGATTACAAAATTACAGAGTACAGATTTATCGGCGGCTGTTAGCTCTTGGTTGGGCAACGGTGAAAACAGCGTACTGTCTGCCGAATCAATTAGCAAAGTATTTGATGCCGAAAAATTAAATCAATTTGCCGCATCGTTAAATATTGATATTGAAACAGCGAAGAATGCCCTCGCGAATGCCGTCCCAAACTTAATTGACCAAGTCAGTAATGGTGGGCAGCTAATGGAAAAATTTAATGACAGCATCGCGTCGTTACAAGAAGACGTGTCCGAAGTCGCTGCGTCTGCCAACGCACAAGCGGGCGGAATATTAGCTAAAATAAAACAACTATTTAGTTAAGTAAGTGTTTAGTTTATAAAGGATTACGTTAGATTGATTAACTTAAAATCGCTGTACACATCGTTCAGCGATTTTTTGTTTTTATAGGTGTTCAATTTAAAAAAGGATCAACACGGCTTAGGTGCGCGCTGTTAGCCCCTGTGGGTTAAATGGACAACGATACTGTATGATATGTCACTTGATAGGCAAGTGACAGGTGTAAAAAGAGCAACAGAGAAACAATGACGGATAATAATAAAAAATATAAAATCGTAATTGTAGGCACTGGCCTAGTGAATATAGCCGTTGCTAACAGCCGGAATAAAAAACAAGACAAAAAGAGGCTGGCTGAAATTAGTCTACGGTAGCTAGCTAAAAACGGGCGAGAGCAATTATAGCTTTAGCACCATTCAACTAAATAAATTAATTAAAAATAGTATGTTTGAAATTGAATATGAATTCCGTGAAGATGATCTGGTGTATTTTAATGAGTTACAGATTTCGCGATCAAAAGAAATTCAAGGTAATATCAATAAAAATCGCTTAATTGTCCCAGGAATTATGCTGTTAATTGGTGCTTATTATTACTTCTACTATGGCGACATGATGTCGGCAGGCTATATTACGGTGGTGGCTGTATTGTGGGGTATTTTTTCGCCGCGCGTGATGCGCTTGGATTTTCAACGGCAAATTCTATCCAAATACACCGAGAAAGAAAAAGCCCTTATGTTTGGGACATATACGTTAACGGTGGATAAAGATTACTTGACTGAAAAATCACCCAGTGGCAAACATAAAATGGCGTGGGCTGATTTGGTGCGTGTCGAATATGCCCCAAAATATGTACTTATTTATGTTGATTTGTCGACAGCACTGGTTATACCCGTTGAAACTGTCACGAAAGGCAACTTGGAACAATTTTCCGAACAAGTGGAAAAGATGATTGCTAAGGCGGAATAAACGCGACCATCAAAATACGCGCCGATCTATTTCAACGTTGCGTATTATGTGTGTAAATACCCATCCCGCTCGCATCTTAATCGCTCCTTCTTTCCTTAAAGAATGGGGCGATCCCACGGCACTGTCTTAACACCTGCTTTGTTGATAGCGAGTGCAAGATACCCCTATCTGCCCGTTGTTTGAGGCGTTTCACTGGCTTCAACGATGCTATCTGCTGATTAATAAATAACGAAATGCTCAATGTTTGAAAAATCACTCCGACAGTTACTACTGTACGCCGTAATGGCTACATAAAACGCACTGCCACGAGGCAATGTTACTGATAATTTGCCGGAATGATCAAGTTCTAAACCGGATATAGGGAGTTGGCTTGGAAACGGTGCGTAGTATAAACGATAGCCCGTTGCCTTGGATGACGTAGTCCATGTTGCTGTGACGGTCGTCGCATTTGTACTTAACGTTAGCGTTGGTGTGGCGGGTATCTGATCTGCAGAGCAAATAGTCTTCGAAATGAAGCTTTTAAAGACATCTAAGCGCGTATAAACACCGTAAAAACCCCGTGTACCACAGTCAGCCTCGCCGAAACTGGTGATGCCCGCTTGACGCCAAGTGCCACGTTCAGGGTCAAAAACAATTAATGGCCCGCCACTATCCCCTTCGCAGGTATCAAATCCGCCCGTTACTAAGCCTGCACACAGCATATAATCGTCTATATCGGACAGGCTTTTTTTACATTGCTCGTTACTGATAATGGGCAGGGTAACTTGCTGTAAACTGGTAGGGAACTTATTTGTTGTTGCTGAGGTATTGCCCCAGCCGAGAGCAATAGCATTGTTTTGACCGTTTTCATCCAGATTACTGAAGTCTGGTAATGTTTCGATCGGCGTTACGGACGATGTGGTGCTTAATTTTACTAATGCGAGGTCGTTTATTAGGCTATTGCGGTCAAATTCAGGGTGTATTATGACTTGCGCCGCTGCTATTCGCTCGCCGTTAGTCGCGCTTAATTTTGAGCGATTAATCAGCATGTCAAACGTTGACATATCTGTCTGGACATAGCGCCCCGAGCCGACAGGAAGCTCATCAAACATACAATGCGCGGCTGTTAATACCCAATTAGGGGCAATTAAGCTGCCACCACAAAATACGTTATTAGAATTACTAAAAACGAAAGCGGTCATCCAGGGCCAAGCGCCCGTTTCGGCAGTTTTTCCACCGATAATTTTAGCCTGTAGGTTGCTGGGGGCGGCATTAACAGAACAAGCGGTTAATAAACTTAGAGCGCAGAGTAATTTAATTACATTTTTCATATTAAAAACAATCTATTAGTGTGCAGCGAAGTGCGATCTCAATCGTTTCTGGCTAAAAACACGAATTAAGCCCACAAGATTAGGTCATTTAGAGGAGTAGGTTGTGAGAAATCACAGAATATTGAAATGCTCAATATTTGAGAATGCACTGCGACAATTACCATTATAGGCAGTAATGCCCACATAAAAAGCCTCGCCTTTGGGCAAGTTAGCTGTAAATTGGGTACTTTGCGCTAATTCAATGCTATGAATAGGCGTTCCCTGTGGGAAAGGCGCGTAATTTAAGCGATAACCGGTCGCTTTTTCTGCAGAGCTCCATGTTGCAGTCGCTAATGTATTGCTGACCGTCAATTTTAATGATGGCGCAAGGGGAGTTTGCTCTGGGGTGCAAATGGTGTCTGAAATAAAAGACTTAAAAGATTTAAGACGAGTGTAAACACCGAACTTTCCACTGGCAGCGCACTCTGATTCACCAAAGCTGGTAATGCCAGCTTGGCGTAAGGATCGACTTTCAGCATCGTATACAACCAGCGGGCCACCACTATCGCCCTCGCAGGTATCCTTGCCTCCCTCTGCAAAGCCCGCGCAAAGCATGGTGTCATAAATGCCCGTCATATGCTCTTTACAGACGGCATTGCTGACAATCGGCATCATAACTTGTTGTAGATTATCAGGAAAGATCTGTCTGTAGGTTGAGGTGTTACCCCATCCCAAAGCGGTTGCACTCATACCCGCTTCATCTTGATTGCTGTAATCAGGAAGCGTTTCCAATGGCTCTGCAGCGGATGGCGAGGCTAATTTTAATAAAGCAATATCGTTTTGTAAGGTTATGCGGTTGAACAATGGATGAACAATAATCTGTTTAATGGCAATCCGCTCGCCACTACCAGACTGTAACAGCGGCGGGTTAATTATTACATCTAACTCCGTACCTGTTTTGTTGTAAACACAGTGCGCGGCCGTTAAAACCCAGTTTTTTGCAATTAAACTACCACCACAAAATACAAGGATATCGGAGCGAAATACTAGCGCTGTAATCCACGGCCAATCGTTGATGTTGGCTTTGGAGCCGCCGATAATTTTAGCACTAATGCTCTGCGCCCTTACATTTTCAGATGGCATAGCCAATATACCGGCAAATAGCAAACATAGCGCTGACACGTTAAAAAATGGCTTCATACGGCAAAAACTCGTTTAGTTAAAAAACACCTTTGCCGAACAAAGCATTAGTGCGGTTAATCAACTCACTAAACGATGTTAAATGTTAGCCTTGTTGATGATAGATAGGGCTGTGCTCATGCACGGCATCAACCATTGCCTTAACGTGCTCTGGGTTCATATCGGGCAAGATACCATGCCCTAAATTAAATACATGCCCAGAGCCATTGCCATATTGCTGCAAAATGGTTTTTACTTTTTGGGCGATGACTTCAGGATTGGCATAAAGCGCCACAGGATCCATATTACCCTGTAAGGCTACTTTATGGCCAACACGCTGCCGTGCTGAATGTATATCTGTTTGCCAATCTAATCCTAAGGCATCATAACCACTATCGGCCATGCTTTCTAGCCAAAGTCCACCGCCTTTGCTGAATAATATAGTCGGAATCTGCTGATTATCAACTGTTGTATTTAAAAGCGATCTAACTTGACGGGCATAGTACAATGAAAATTCGGCGTAATCTTCCGTACTTAATACCCCACCCCATGTATCAAATAACATAACGGCCTGTGCGCCCGCTGCAATTTGTGCATTCAAATAAGCGGCGACAGTAACACTGAGCTTATCTAATAACTCATGCATCAGTTTAGGTTGCTCATACAGTAAGCCTTTTACCTTTGCAAAGCTTTTACTGCTGCCCCCTTCTACCATGTAAGTCGCTAATGTCCAAGGACTGCCGGAGAAGCCGATGAGCGGGACGCGTCCGTGTAGATTTTTTCGGATTAACCGCACAGCATCCATCACGTAGCGCAGCTCTGTTTCAGGATCGGGGCTTATTAAATTATGAATGTCCGCGGCGTGTACAATAGGCTTGCTAAATTTTGGCCCCTCCCCTTCGGTAAAGGTAAGCCCCAAGCCCATTGCATCAGGAATAGTTAATATATCTGAGAATAAAATAGCCGCATCAAAATCGAAGCGATCTAACGGCTGCAATGTAACTTCGCAAGCCAGTTCTGGATTGGTGCATAAATTCATGAAGCTACCGGCCTGTTCCCGTACTTTACGGTATTCTGGCAGATAACGCCCAGCTTGCCGCATCATCCAGACAGGTGTGCGGGTAACTGGCTGCTTTAGAAGTGCGCGGATAAAGGTATCATTTATTAATGTTGGCATCGGTAGTTTGATTGGACGATTGGTGGGATTATTAATTGAACGGAATATTGCTTAACTTAAGAATAAATAGACTGATGAGCGGGCTTATTTATTTAATGGTGTTAATGAGCACATAACATTCAGCAAGAATATGTTATTTTATGAAAGCCTTATACTCTTCATTCATTACAATTGTATTTATGTCCACGCAAGCACAGTATTTTAAACCTGCATTACGGCATCAAAATAAATTGTTGCTGCATTATAAAATTCAGTTACAACAACAGCACATACTTTTAGATAAAGTAAAGGCCGCCCTCCCTGAGTCGCTTGCGCACCACGCTTGCTATTGTGTCATTGCAGATCGAAAAGTATTTATTTATACCGATACGGCTGCTTGGGCCAGTCAGCTACGATTTTATACTAACGCAATACATAGTACCATTTTAAAATGGCGTGAATATGCGCATATTGAAACCGTACAAATTCGTATTTTAACGTCAAGCCCTTTAACTCAAACTTCCTGTCGTAAACCCATTGTGCCCGCAGCGCAAACGATTAAGCAAATCTGCGCGGCTAGAGCTCATCAGCAGGATAGTTTGAGCCAAGCATTAATCAGCTTGAGTAATGTGTTAGAAAAAAAACGAATCACTAACAGCAAGTAATGCGTTTATGCGGGAGGAATGGCTGTTTGAGCTGCGCGCATGAAAGAGATAGGAACGTCGGCTTCATTTTCAAACGTTATCATTTCCCACGCATCTGTATCGTCGAGCAATGCTCGTAACAGTTTATTATTAAGCGCATGCCCTGATTTATAGCCAATGAACTCACCGATTAAGCTATAGCCCAGTAAATATAAATCACCAATAGCATCCAGAATTTTATGCTTTACAAACTCATCGGCATAGCGTAAACCGTCTTCATTAAGAATTTTATGGTCATCGACAACAATCGCATTGTCCATGCTGCCACCTAATGCTAAATTATTGCTTCTAAGCATTTCGATGTCTTTCATAAAACCAAAGGTTCGCGCACGACTGACTTCTTTTACAAAGGTCGTCGATGAAAAATCCATTGTTGCGGTTTTTAAGTGATCTTCAAACGCGGGATGTTCAAAATCAATGGTAAAGGTAACCTTAAAACCAGTGAATGGTTCAAAAGAGGCCCATTTATCACCATCTTCAACACGCACGCTGTGTTTAATACGCAAATAACGTTTAGGGCTATCTTGCTCAACAACACCAGCTGATTGTAACAAGAAGACAAATGGCCCGGCGCTGCCGTCCATAATGGGAACTTCGCCAGACGTAACGTCAATCAGTGCGTTATCAATACCTAAGCCCGCAAAGGCCGATAGTAAATGTTCAACGGTTGAAATTTTAATGCCCCCTTGCATTAAGGTGGTTGAAAGCGTTGTTTCCCCTACATTTTCTGGAATAGCCGCAATTACAACAGGCTCATCTAAATCAACGCGACGAAAGCGAATACCAGTGTTAGGCTCAGCCGGACGTAACGTTAAAAAAACTTTCTCTCCCGTATGTAACCCTATACCTGTCGCTCTAATGGTATTTTTTAATGTGCGTTGTTTAATCATAAAATTATATCGAGTCTCTTGAAACTAACCACGGTGCCAGATTTTAACATAAAGACGCTATAGCTGAACGATTTCGTCATTTTATTATCCCTGCTGCACCTAGCTGGTGCAATAGTCAGTCAGAAGAGTATCTAAAAAGTAACAATCTGGAAAATAAGGCAGTTAATGCTTATTTAGCGTTTGATGGAGAATTGTTTATGCACGATAATCACATGCGCTCTGGTAAATAATGTTATTTACCAGAGGCATATGATTATTTTTGGTATGCACGTCAATCAATACAGGGAATTAATCAGCTTGACGTCTTAAAAAGGAAGGAACATCCAAATAATCAAGATCACCTTCTTTTTTCGGTTGTGCGCCAAAACGCGTTTCTCTTGCATCCATTCTGCCCGTACGCAAGTGCGTTGGTTTGTCTAAGGCATCGTAATCCAGCTCACCAATGGAGTTTTTATTCGGTATTATGCGAATAGCAGGCTTTATTGATGCTGTCACAGGACTGCCCATGCCAGTCGCTACCACGGTTACTTTTATATACTCACCTAGGGAAGTATCTATAGCGGTACCAATTTTTATAACCGCTTCTTCTGAGGCAAATTGCGCT
>JAPLRW010000271.1:0-67497 GCA_026398935.1 Methylococcales bacterium | reverse complement strand
ACAGCTGAGATATTCACTAAAATACCCCGTGCGCCTTGCAGATTAACATCATCCAATAACGGACAGGCAATGGCTTTTTCTGCTGCTTTTCGTGCGCGATTTTCACCTGCTGCGGTTGCTGTACCCATAATGGCAGCACCCATACCCTGCATAACTGTTTTAACGTCAGCAAAGTCAACGTTAATAATACCTGGGTGAATAATAAGTTCCGTAATACCCTGAACAGCATCCAGCAATACATCATTAGCGGCCTTAAATGCACCAACTAATGAAACGTCTTCACCGAGTACCGCCAGCAATTTTTGATTTGGGATGGTAATTAAGGAATCAACGTATTGCTCTAGCTCAATAATGCCTTTTTCTGCCGCCAGCATTTTTTTGGGGCCTTCAAAGCCAAATGGCTTAGTGACTACGGCAACCGTTAAAATACCTAACTCTCTGGCAATTTCTGCAATAATTGGAATAGCGCCCGTTCCTGTGCCGCCTCCCATGCCCGCCGTTAAAAAAATCATATCGGCGCCTTCCATTACTTCCCGCAAGCGCACGCGATTTTCCTCAGCCGCTTCTCTGCCTATTTCAGGATTTGTACCCGCACCCAAACCTTTAGTTAACGTAACCCCTAACTGTACGACGGTATCAACGGTTAAGCGTCTTAATGCTTGCGCATCCGTATTCGCACAAATAAACTGCACACCCTCAATATTGCTGTTTACCATGTGATTAACAGCATTACCGCCGCCGCCACCAACGCCAATTACTTTGATGTTAGCATTTTCACTACACATATCAATTAATTCATAACCCATTTTAATATCCCCTTAAATGCATAATCATCAAAAATTACCTTGAAACCATCTTTTCATTTTAGCCAATACGCCCTCACCCCGAGTATCCATACTGCCGGAGGAGCCATAACGCTCTTTACCGTATAATAACAACCCAACGCCTGTCGAATAAATTGGGTTTTGTATGACGTCTGTCAGCCCCATAATATGCTGCGGAATACCGATGCGTACTGGAATATGAAATATCTCTTCCGCCAACTCAACCAAGCCTTTAACTTTTGAGCTACCACCGGTTAAAACCACGCCAGCTGCAATCAAATCTTCATAGCCACTACGACGTAGTTCTGCCTGCACTAAGAGTAACAGCTCTTCATACCGAGGCCCGATGATTTCAGCTAAATTCTGCGATGAAATGCGTCGTGGTGGCCGTTCACCGATACTGGCAACTTCAATGGATTCTTCAATATTGGCCATTTGGGTTAATGCACAGGCATATTTACGCTTAATGTCTTCTGCATTTTGAGTCGGCGTCCGCAATGCGACAGCAATATCATTGGTCACTTGGTCACCAGCAATTGGAATGACCGCCGTATGCGTAATTGCGCCATCTGAATAGACGGCAATATCAGTAGTGCCGCCGCCAATATCAATTAAACAAACACCGAGCCCTTTTTCATCATCGGTCAATACTGACATACACGATGCCAATTGTTCCAGCACAATATCGTCAACCTCTAAGCCGCAGCGACGAATGCATTTGATAATATTTTGCGCAGCACTGGCACTTCCTGTCACCATATGCACCCTGGCTTCGAGGCGAATACCCGACATGCCCACAGGCTCTTTGATGCCATCTTGTAAATCAATAATAAATTCTTGCGGTAAAATATGGATAATTTTCTGATCGGCAGGGATAGCGACGGCTCGTGCGGAATCAATCACGCGATCAATATCATGTTGCGACACTTCCTTGTCTTTAATAGCAACAACGCCATGTGAATTGAGACTCTTAATATGACTGCCTGCAATCCCTACATAGACAGATGAAATGGTACATCCCGCCATTAATTCAGCTTCTTCAACTGCACGCTGGATAGACGAAACGGTAGATTCAAGATTAACGACCACGCCTTTCTTAAGTCCCCGAGAAGGCGAAGAACCAATGCCAATTACTTCAATTTCATTATCACTGTTCAATTCCCCAACAATCGCCGCTACCTTGGACGTGCCAATATCCAGACCAACGATTAAATTACGGTGTATTTTCTTCTTTGCCATTTCGTTTATGCTTAACCTGGTTATTATTATATTTGATGCTGAGAAGCAATAATTTGTTTCCAATCTATTGCGGGTACATCGGTTTTCCACGTTATAGAAAACCCATTAGGGTATCTCAAATCTACTTTAGCAATTGACGCTATTTTATCCTGCCCCAATAAATCCAGCGTTTTTAAAAACCGCTGAAAATTTCTTAGCTGCCCATTACGTCCTAGTTTAATTTCAATACCATTTTGCAGTATGATGTCCCACGCTCTGCGTTCATTCACTTTAAATTCAGTCAAATGCAAGGCACGATCCGATAAATCAATTTCCAAACCCTTCATTATTTCCAATAAGCGAGCCTCATATCCTTTAGGCCCCTGAATTAAAGGAAGATTATTAAATTGCTCCACATTATCCGGCGTAAATAACTCTCCGTTTAGGTTTAATAAGCTATTCTCACCCCAGCGCACGATGGGAAATTGCTCAGAAACCTTAATGTCAATCGCGTCAGGCCACACCCGTTTAACACTAACGCTCTTTATCCATGGCAGTTGTAAAGCTGCTTTATCAATTTCTTGTACATCAACCGAAAAAAAATCCGTTAATACATAAGGCAATAATGTTTTCTTAAGCGTCTCTTTACTAATATACTGAAAAACACCCTCGATTCTAACATATCGGATAGGTACTAGCGTGGTAATGCCACTTTTGATCTCTGCCCAAAAAGTTGACGCCACACCAACAATGATAAGCGCACTAAGGAAAATGACTTTACTCATACAGTATTAAGCAAAACTTGTTTCCAGTATCCGCCAGACTAATTCATCAAATTCAATTCCTTGCTGCTTTGCCGCCATCGGAACTAAACTGTGATCGGTCATTCCCGGCACGGTATTCACTTCAATTAACTGCGCTAACCCGTGTTGATCAATAAACACATCCACTCGCGCCCAGCCTTTAATGCCAAGCACATCACATGCCTGTAACGCCAAATCTTGTAACGCCCGCTCCTCGTCTGCCTGTAAACCGCAAGGACAATGATACTGTGTGGTATTCGCCTTGTATTTAGCTTCAAAATCATAAAAGCTGCGGGGCGTCTCTAATCGAATGACGGGCAGCGCTTCACCATTTAAAATGGCTACCGTATATTCAGCGCCAGTCACCCACGCTTCTGCATAAACATCACATTGGTATTGAGCCGCTGTTTGTAATGCGGCTAACAATTCAGCTGCATTATTGGCCTTGCTCATACCAATACTGGAACCTTCCTGTGCAGGTTTTACGATGACGGGAAATCCTAATGCCGTAATACAGGCTTGTATATCTGCAGGGGTGTTTAACAGAAACCAAGCGGGCGTATTTAACTGCGCACCTTGCCAGCACAGTTTGGTTCTTAACTTGTCCATGCTTAACGCCGAGGCAGCGACACCGCTGCCGGTATATGGTATGGCTAATGTTTGCAAAACACCTTGCAAAACACCGTCCTCACCACCACGACCATGAATAATATTAAAAACGCGATCAATTTTTTGACCTTGTAGCGCTGCGATGGCATTGTCCGCAACATCAATCGCCAGAGCCTGAATGCCTTGACGTTGCAGTGCAGCATAAACCGCCGCGCCGCTTCTTAGCGAAACCTCTCGCTCTGCAGCAGCACCGCCCATCAGCACGCCTACACACCCAAAATCAGTCGGGCTGGTAATTGATAATGGTCTCATTTCAAACGACCCACACGACAAACTTCTGTTTGTAATTTAACGCCATATTTCACCTCAACCTGCTGTTGAATTGTTTCGATTAATGCTTCAATATCTGCGGCCGTAGCAGCGCCAGTATTGACAATAAAATTTGCATGTTTATCTGATACGCGCGCACCGCCAATACTATATCCTTTTAAGCCTGCAGCCTCAATCAAACGCGCGGCATAGTCACCGTCAGGGTTTTTAAATACCGAGCCACAGCTAGGCTGATTGGTCGGCTGAGTTTGTGCTCGTTTTGCCAGTAATTGCCTAATTTTTTCTTGGCTTGCTTTTGTATCGCCTTTTTGTAGGGTTAAAGTAGCCGCTAGAAACCATTCATCGCCCAATCCGTCTATGCTACGGTAATGAACGGTGAATTCCTTGGCCGCACGCTGCCTAAGCACACCCCTATTATTAATCGTTTCCACGCTGCTAATTAGATCCCACGTTGAGCCATTAAAAGCGCCAGCATTCATTTTTAGCGCCCCACCCATCGTACCGGGAATACCCGCTAAAAACTCAGCGCCAACCAAGCCCTGTTCGGCGCAAAACCTTGCGACATGTGCGCAAGGGACGCCCACTTCAACATAAAGTGATAATGTGTCAAGCAGATGCATTTGTTTTAGACGGCCACGGGTGTTAATAACCACACCCGCTATTCCACCGTCACGCACCAGCAGGTTGCTGCCCAATCCCATCCAGAATAAGTCGCTACTGCCAGCCAGATGCGTTATAAAAGCACACAGTCCTGACTTATCTTCTGGGATGAAAAGTTGCTCGGCAGCGCCGCCTACTCTCCAGCTAGTATAGTTAGCCAAACTTTCATTGACTAACAACTGCCCGGCCACGATGCCATTCACAATCATTTGCATAATTTAAGCCGATGTATAGGCGATCTTTCACTAAATAAAAAGGATAGCCACCTTAAGACGCGGTAATGGCTGATCGTGAACTCGTCGAAGGGCGGGCTGTCCATTACTGCATAAATGACCCAAGGACGGTTTGCTGTTAAAAAGCAAGTCAAAGCACCATTATAATAATCCACTTTATATTCCATATAATGTTAAGAGTCAATTCGTATAAATACTTATAATCAGTACTTTGGTAAAGAAATCAATTCCTATATCTACTCGGCTATAGCCACTAATCCTACATTTAAAATAGTACGTGATAACCTAAACAGTTAAGTTCTGTTGAGTGTTAATCCAAACACGCCTATATAATCATCACAATAAGGCAGGAGCATTAATTTTTAAGCATTAATTTGCTGTAGGCATAGACTATAAATAAACATCTGCTATGCTATAGTTATTACTCCTACAATTAAAATTACTCAAACCGCCTTAAAGGCTTAAAAAATCTACCATACTACCGCGTTTCGGTGTACGCGTCACGTCATAGAAGGACGCTCGGCGCGACGCATAATAATGTCACAATACATCGGCTCGCTATTATTAAGTAAGCATGAATACACCGTCTAAGGGACGCGCTTATTTTATTGATTACTACTGTGTATAAAAACAGCCGCTTAGCCGTAATCCTGAAATAATTCCGTTAATTGTTGCGGTAGTTGTATCGCAATTTGCCCTACGTTACCTGCACCTAAGGTTAATAACACATCCTCTGGCTGTAATATGCCTGCCAGCACCGTAGCAAGATCATCACTGTTTTCAACAAACACAGGATCAACTTGACCGCGTATGCGAATCGCTCGACTTAATGCGCGTCCATCTGCCGCTGCTATGACGGACTCACCCGCTGAGTAAACGTCCAATAAAATCAAAATATCAACCGTAGAGAGCACCCGCACAAAATCTTCAAAAAGATCGCGCGTGCGACTGTAACGGTGCGGCTGAAACACTACGACTGAGCGACGTGTTGGCCACGCTTGCTTTAATGCCTCTAATGTTGCCGCAACTTCACGCGGATGATGCCCGTAATCATCGACTAAAGTGATAGAACCGTTAGATATCGCCACGTCACCGTTTATCTGGAAACGGCGTCCAATGCCTTTAAAATCACCCAGACTTTTAATAATCGCCGCATCATTGACTTCTAAATTGGTTGCAACCGTTATCGCGGCTAAAGCATTCAGCATATTATGCCAGCCGGGCATATTCAATGTCACGCGCAACGGCTTAAAATCCCCCCAGCGCAACACCGTAAAAGACGTATTCATACCTTGTTGCTTAATATCCACGGCACGGACATCTGCATCAGGGTGAACCCCATAGGTTTTGACTGGCTTTGACAAGGCGGGCAAGATTTCTTGTACCCCTTCGTCATCCAGACACAAAACAGCCAGGCCATAAAACGGTAAATGATGTAAAAATTCAACAAACGTGTCTTTTAATCGCTGAAAACACCCGTCATAGGTGCTCATATGGTCTTGATCTATATTGGTCACCACTGCAATCATCGGTTGTAAATACAAAAAAGACGCATCGCTTTCATCGGCTTCTGCAACTAAATAATTGCCTAGGCCCAGCTTGGCATTACTGCCAGCGCTGTTTAATCGCCCGCCGATTACAAAGGTAGGATCTAAGCCGCCTTCAGCTAAAATGCTAGCGGTTAAGCTGGTGGTCGTGGTTTTGCCGTGCGTACCGGCTATCGCAATACCAAATCTAAAACGCATCAATTCTGCCAACATTTCTGCACGTGGAATAACGGGGATACGTTGCAAATAGGCTTCATCAATTTCGGGATTACTTCGATCAATTGCCGTTGAAACAACGACAACATCAACCTGCGCAATATTCTCGCGCTGATGACCAATATTGATCATAATGCTTTGTTTGGCGAGTCGCTCCGTTACAGACGATGCTTTGATGTCTGAGCCCGATACTTGATAACCAAGATTAGATAAAACTTCTGCTATACCACACATGCCTGTTCCGCCGATTCCCACAAAATGAATTCGGTCAATGTTGGTTAATGTTTGAGGTAGAAAATGGCTAGGTCTATTCATGGTTTTGCTCGCGCTATACAAATATTGGCGACTTGTTGCGTGGCATCAAGACGAGCCACTTTTTTTGCATTATTTGACATAATCACACTATTATCTTGTACCTGTTTTATGTCACGCAGTAAATTACTGCTATTTAAATTTTGTTGTAACAAAATGATGGCTCCACCAGCATCCGCAAGCACTCGAGCGTTAGCGACTTGATGATCATCAATGGCATTCGGCAACGGTATCAAAATTGCGGGTAGGCCAGCTGCCGCAACTTCACTGATCGTCATAGCGCCCGCTCTACAAATGATTATATCGGCCCATTCATAAGCGGCGCGCATATCATGGATAAAATCGCTCACCTCTGCTGACACGCCTAATTGCTGATACTGTTGCTCAACCTCCGTTAACATCGCACGTCCAGTTTGATGTCGAATGGCTACCTCTGGGAGTTGTGCCAAAGCAGCAGGAACGGTGGTGTTTAAAATAGCCGCTCCTTGGCTGCCACCAATAATCAGCACTCTGCATTGACGCACACCTTGCCACGCTTCTTTTTTTGCTAAATGCGTTAATTCTTTGCGTAATGGGTTGCCGGTATACTGTGCTTTTACAGTCGGGTTAAAACTGCCTTCAAAGGCGGCGAGTACATTGCGAGTCATTTTCGCCAGCAGCCTATTCGTCGTTCCTGGCACTTTGTTTTGTTCATGAATGACCAAAGGAATACCCAGCAGCTTAGCCATCAGTCCTCCAGGCCCTGCAACGAATCCGCCCATACCTAAAACTACGTGTGGCTGACGGCGACGTAAAATAGAGCACGCTTGCGCACACGCCTTCAGCACCATGAAGGCCGCCGTAAACTTAGCAAAAAAACCTTTACCCCTAACGCCAGCAACAGATAACCAATCAATCTCTATGCCTTGCTCTGGGATAACGCGACTTTCTAATCCTTGTTGCGTTCCAAGCCAAGTAACCTGCCATCCTTGCTCACGTAAATAGTGTGCAACAGCGAGGGCTGGGAATACATGTCCGCCAGTTCCACCGGCCATTATTACTATCCGCTGTGCCATTGGCGCTTACCTTTTGGAATACTTGCAATCACTTCAACCGCTTCTGCATAGACTCTAAATAACAATGCCATCGCTACGCACATCACAATCATACTGCCGCCACCATAGCTCATCAGCGGCAACGTTAAGCCTTTTGTGGGTAAAATGCCCATATTGACACCAATATTCACAAACGTTTGAAAACCAAACCAAATCCCTAATCCATAAGCGATATATGCTGAAAATTTTTGCCCTGCTTGTTCAGCAAGACCGGCAATAAAAAAAGCTCGCCATATTAACACAGAGAACAGGCTTATAACGGTCACAACACCGAGTAAGCCTAATTCTTCTGCAATAACTGAAAATAAAAAATCAGTATGCGCTTCCGGTAAATAAAATAACTTTTGCACACCGCTTCCCAAGCCAACACCAAGCCACTCACCGCGACCAAATGAAATTAAAGCTTGCACTAATTGAAAGCCTTTATTTAATGGATCTGCCCACGGATCAATAAAACTGGTTACCCTCACTAAACGATAAGGGGAGAAGTACACTAGGAAAGCTGCTGCTGCAGTAACCAATGACAATAAAATAGCAAATTGCCCCAAACGAGCACCGGCTAAAAATAAGGTGCCCATTGCGATAATTAAAATAACCACCGCAGAACCGAAGTCAGGCTCCATCAGTAACAAGACGCTGGCCACCATAAATAACAGCAGTGGCTTAAATACGCCAAATGCGGATTGCTGGATATTTTTGTAATGCCGTGTAATATAGCCCGCCATATAAATCACAGCACAGGCTTTAGTTACTTCTGAGACTTGTATTCTTAAACCTGCTATCGACAACCACCGTACGCTGCCGTTAACTTTTACACCCAATCCAGGAACAAGTACGATCAATAACAGCGCCAAGCTCGCAATAAATAAGGTGCTATTAATTTGTTCCCAGCGCTGCATGGGCACGGTCAGGGTTAATCCTGCAAAAAACAAACCTAAGCCAATATGAATAAGCTGTCTAATGGGATAGTGACTCATAGAACCAGTGATTTTTGTCCCTAGATGTAAGGACGCCGACGTCACCATAACAAAGCCAATGAGCAACAAGCTAACACAGACAACTAATAGCACATTATCAACCTGAAAAGATAACTGACGCGGCACGTATTGTTTCATATCACTCGCCTCCTATTGGATTGTCAGTCATTATTTTCATGCACTAACCGAGCCACGCGAGCCTTTCGCGCGCACATCTTTACTGGGTTTTGATAACGCCAATACTGCTCTCGTAAACTGCTCGCCTCTATCCTTATAATCCTTAAACTGGTCAATACTTGCGCAAGCGGGCGATAACAGTACGCTATCACCTGCGAGGGCGATGCCCGCAGCTACTTTCACGGCTTGTTGCATATTGGGTACTGAAAAAACGGGCACACACCCGTTTAAGGCTTGTTCAATTAATCCGGCATCTTTACCCATTAAAATAATACTTTTAACTTTAGCTTGAATAGCAGGTACTAAGTCCTGCATATCGGCACCCTTGGCATCGCCACCCGCAATCAATATCAAGGGGTGCGTGTATCCTTGCAAAGCGGCTACACAAGCACCGATATTGGTTGCTTTAGAATCATTAATCCAAGCAACATCTTCAATGGTAGCGACTTTTTGCATACGGTGCGCCAAACCTTTAAATATGCGTAAAGCAGCACACATTTTAGGTATGCTTAAACCCACAGCCGACCCCAATGCTAATGCGGCCAGCGCGTTAGCAACATTATGCGATCCTTCCAGTGGTAGCTCCGCCATCGGCATCAATTGTTGGTCATGGTGCATCAAATAAGCAACGCCATTTTCTCTGGCAACATGAAAGTCAGCAGTATGCTCTAAGCCAAACGTAAGAACCGTACGGTTAACACTGTCTTTTTGCATCGCGCTGACCAGTGGATCGTCAACGTTTAAGACCATCACGCCAGATCCATTAAAAACCACTTGTTTTTGCTTTGTGTAATCCGCCATGTCCGCATGCCGATCCAAATGGTCAGCACTCACATTTAAAATGGTTGCAGCGGCCGCATTTAGTTGCGTGGTGCGCTCTAGCTGAAAACTTGACAGTTCTAATACATAAAGCGCTGTATCAGTGCTCAGTAAATCTAACGCTGGTACACCCAGATTTCCGCCTACACCGACTTTTTTACCGTCCATCTTGGCCATTTCACCCACCATCGTGGTGACCGTGCTTTTGCCATTTGAACCTGTAATGGCAATAATAGGAGCCGTTGCCGAACAGCTAAATAAGTCAATGTCGCTTAAGTTTATTGCGCCGCGAACCAGTGCGCCTTGAATAGCAGGCTCATTTAACGAAACACCAGGACTTACTATTAAATGCGTAGCCACTGCAAACGCCGCCGCATCAAACCCGCCGGTAAACACCGGTATTTCCGGATGCTGTTCTGCAAATTCAAGCATTTGTGGCGGCTTATTGCGGCTATCCACCATCGCATAGGGAATCGCCAGCTGATCTAAGTAACGCGCAATGGACATTCCGGTTATGCCTAATCCCACGACGACGACTTTTGAGTTAGAATCCAAGTCAAAAGCATTTTTTAAAGTGTGCGAAATACGTTCAATGTTCATAATCACTTAGCGTAACTTGAGGGTTGCCAAACCGATTAAAACTAAAATAACAGTAATAATCCAAAACCTAACAATGACTCTTGGCTCAGGCCAGCCTTTTAATTCAAAATGATGGTGTATGGGTGCCATTCTAAATACACGCTTACCGGTCATTTTAAAGGATGCAACCTGAATAATAACTGAAACTGTTTCCATTACAAATACACCGCCCATGATGATCAGCACGATTTCTTGTCGTACCAACACCGCGAGTACACCTAAAGCGCCGCCTAATGCTAAAGCGCCGACATCGCCCATAAAAACCATAGCAGGATAGGTGTTAAACCATAAAAAACCGAGACCTGCGCCCACTATCGCCGCGCAAAAAACAATTAACTCACCCGCCTTCGGCAGGTAAGGAATAGCTAAATATTCTGCAAAATTAATGTGTCCTGACAGATAAGCAAAAATACCCAGCCCCGTTGCAACCATGACCGTCGGCATAATGGCCAGACCATCCAAGCCATCGGTTAAATTTACCGCGTTACTCGTTCCGACAATCACAAAATAACTCAAGACCACGTACATCCAACCCATATCTATCATCACATGCTTAAAAAATGGCACAATAAATTGCGTTTCAGCAGGCAGCAAAGCGGATTGGTACAAAAAAATCGAAGCCGTTAAGCCAATGGCGGATTGCCAAAAATATTTAGCGCGCGCCGATAAACCTGCGCTATTGCCTAAGGATATTTTTTTATAATCATCTATAAAACCAATAACGCCATAGCCCAGTGTGACCAGCAAAATCACCCAAATATAGCGATTACCTAAATCCGCCCATAATAAGGTACTAATAGTGATAGCCGTGATAATCAATGTGCCGCCCATGGTGGGCGTGCCCGCTTTATCAAAATGGCTTTCAGGCCCATCATCGCGCACCATTTGGCCGATTTTTTTTCGGGTTAAGCGCCGAATCATCCAGGGGCCAATCATTAAGGAAATCATTAATGCGGTGAGTGCGCCTAAAATGGCTCGAAAGGTCAGGTATTGAAATACTCTGAAGCCGCCACCAAAGCTCATCAAATAATCGGTTAAATACACTAACATGGCTTACTCCCTGTTGAATTCATCAGTGCTGCGACCACATGTTCCATGCGTTGAGAACGTGAACCTTTGATTAAAAGCGTAACATTAGGCGTCAGCGCTTGGTTTAAGGCTGCAATTAAATCATTTTGAGCAGTAAAATACTGCGCACCAAAACCAAAGGCATCGACAGTGGCTTGTGTGTCAGAACCCGTTGCAAACAGCCGCGTAACGCCGCAACTTTTAATCATATCCGCCATGTCGGCATGTATCGCTAAGCTATTCGCGCCTAATTCGCCAAACGCACCTAATGCCAGCCAATGTTCGCCATTACAGCCCATTAATACCTCTAGCGCTGCCTTTAAGGAGGAAGGATTCGCATTGTAGGTATCATCAATCAAAATGTTGCCTTGCTGTCCGACCTGTGGGTGCAAGCGTCCTTTAACGGGTTGCAAGCTCGCCAAGCCTTGTTGAATCTGTGTCAGCTCAATACCTAACGCGCTCGCCGCCGCACTGGCTGCCAATGCGTTCAATACATTATGTTGTCCCGCTAAATTAAGCGTAATGGGTAAGTCGCCTAAGGGTGTGACTAATGTAAAACGAGTGCTGAAAGCATTATCGACGACTTCAGTACGGATGGCTTCAGCCCTAAAATCGGCGCGTGTACTGATACCAAAACTGATGCTTTTACGTGTTCCTGCTAGCGTTTTCCAGTAATTATAAAAGCGGTCATCTTTATTAAGCACCGCAACGCCATCCGCCTTTAAGGTTTCAATAATCTCACCTTTAGCCTGCGCAACTCCTTCAGCGCTACCGAAACCTTCTAAATGCGCGTCGCCGACATTGGTTATTAGTACCACATCTGGTTTTGCACACGCACTGGTGTAAGCAATTTCGCCTGCATGATTGGCACCCATTTCAATCACCGCATAGTGATGTTCATCTTGCAGTCTTAATAAGGTTAAGGGCACGCCAATATCGTTATTGAGATTACCTTGGGTGTACAGAACGGGTGCGTTTACACCTAAAATAGCGGCAAGCATTTCTTTTGCCGTGGTTTTGCCATTACTGCCAGTGACACCGACAACCAAAGTAGACGCCTGTTGTCGTTTAGCGGTAGCCAGTTGTGCCAGTGCCCGATGCGTATCGTTCACAATAACGCTGGGAATAGTCGTAGATACGTGCCGTTGCACAATCACGGCCTTTGCTCCCGCTTGCACCGCTTGTTCAATAAAATCATGTCCATCAAAGACATGGCCTTTAATAGCAATATAAACATCTCCTGCCTGTAGGGTACGGGTATTAATACTAAAACCCGCCACAGCAACATTAGTTGTTGCTCCATGCAGTTCGCCGCCTAACAAAGCGGCTATTGAATCCAGTGACATAGTCATCACCTCGCCTCCAATTCTTTTAAGCTGTTCATAACCACTTGCTCGTCACTAAATAGGATTTTTTTATCGTGATATTCTTGGTATAGCTCATGACCCTTGCCCGCAATGACAATACAGTCTTCTGTTGACGCTTGTGCTATTGCCGTGCGAATGGCCTGTTCACGGTCATGAATAACGGTGATATTCGCTGCAGACTGTCCTGAATTACTTTGGCAGCCCGATAAAATAGCCTGCGTAATTGCAGCAGGGTTTTCCGAGCGGGGATTATCGTCGGTAATAATGACATGGTCAGCATATTTTTGGGCGCAAGCCCCCATTTGCGAACGTTTACCTGCGTCTCGATCACCGCCACATCCAAAGACTACCCATACATTGCGTTGACAATGTTGGCGGGCGCTGATTAACGCTTTCTCAAGCGCATCCGGGGTGTGTGCATAGTCGACAAAGATCAATGCAGAGTGTAGATTACCAAAGCGTTGCATCCGTCCTGTTACTGGCTTAAGGCGTTGCAGATTGGCAGAAATTGCTGCCAATGATTGACCCATGGCGAGCAGAACCGTGACGACTGCCAATAGATTCTCGACATTAAATTCACCGTAAAGAGGCACGTATATGGTTTGTAGCTGATCTTGCCAGCCTAACTCAAATGATAACCCGTCTACATGGTGACTAATATTTTGCGCGTAGACACGTTTATTGTTCCCTACCAATGCGGCATTGCGATGCATTGCCCCGCTGATCGTTGTCGCTAAAATACAAAATCCCCAGATGGCGACCTGCTCCGGCACAATCGCTATAAATTGCTCACTGAGAGCATCATCCAGATTAAATACAGCAAATTCCGTATCTGAATGGGTGAATAACGCCTGCTTGGTGGCAATGTAGTTCTCCATTGAGCCGTGAAAATCCAAGTGATCACGACTAATATTGGTGAGTACAACCCCTTTAAAGCGCACCGCATTAACGCGCCCTTCTGCTAATCCATGTGATGAGACTTCCATGACAACGTTGCGTTGCGCTTGGTTTACGAATTCTGCCAGCATGGCTTGTGTTGCTAAAGCATCGGGCGTGGTGTAGCCCGTTAAGGCCAATTGTCCCCATACTCCCCATCCCAGCGTACCAATAATGCCGCAACTATCCAATAACTGCCCCAGAAACTGACTGCAAGAGGTTTTGCCGTTTGTCCCGGTGATGCCGATAATAGCGAGTTTTTCTGAGGGGTGTGCATAGAAACGTGCCGCGAGAGCGCCCAGTTGCGATGCTAAGGTGGGCAGGGCAATAAAAGCGCACGTATCAATGGGCTTTTTTTCGGAGGCATCCAGCGCTGGTTCTGCTAGCCAACGCCGTAAAACGGTATCGTTAGGATCATAAATAACGGCACATGCCCCCAATGCAAGCGCTTGCTTTACGTGTTGGATGACAGCTTGATCCGCAACCGCTAAGGCAACAAAAACGTGTCCCGCCTTTATTTTACGGCTATCTAAAGACAGTCCAGTAATGGCAACGTCGTGATTGCATGTCGCAAACCCATTCAATAATGTGCGTAATTGCATTATGCGGGCCCTTTTTTAACTAATAACATTGGCATGCTTTCTTCTTGATCAGGGGCAATGCCTAAAATCCTTAATGCGCCTGCCATCACCTTTGAAAACGCAGGTGCAGCCACTAATCCACCATAATACTTACCGGCAGAAGGCTCATCGACCATAACTGCAATGACTAAGCGTGGATTGCTAGCGGGTGCCATGCCGACAAATACCCCTAAATACTTATCTTCGGTATATTTGCCGCCTTCACCCAGTTTTTTTACTGTACCGGTTTTACCTGCAACGCGATACCCATCAACACGCGCTTGATACGCTGTACCGTCACGCATAACCACGGTTTCTAGCATGGCTCTTACTTGCTGTGCAGTTTTAGGGGAAAACACTTGTACGGCTCGATCGTCGGTATCCCGCTTTAATAGCGTGACAGAATGCAGTAGACCATCATCGGCTAAAGCAGTGTAGGCTTTGGCCAGTTGCAGCACGGATGAGCTGACGCCATACCCAAAAGACACCGTAGCCTGATTAAAAGGACGCCAATGATGATAGTCTGACAAGCTGCCGCGCGCCTCACCCGGATAACTTAATTCGGGCGCTTCACCAAATCCAAGTTTATGATAAACACCCCAAAAATAGTCAGGGGGCATTTGTAGTGCAATTTTACTTGCGCCAACATTGCTGGATTTTTTTAGTAACTCCGTTAACGTCAGTGTGCCATAGTTATGGACATCTTTGACCACATTGCGCCCAATCGCAAATGAACCGTGTGTTTCAATCTCAATTCCTGGTTCAATGTAGTTACCCTCTAATGCCGCCGCAACAACAAAAGGCTTGACGGTCGAGCCTGGCTCAAATACATCGGTAATGGCTTGATTTTTGAACGATGTACCCTTGGGGTGTTTACGGCTATTGGGGTTAAAAGACGGCTGATTGGCGGCGGCTAATATTTCACCGGTTTTCGCATCTAACACCACCATTGTAACGGCTTTTGCTTGATTCTCAGCTAACGCTGCTTGTAGTTCTTTGAAGGCAAGGTATTGAATACGTTGATCAATACTTAATTGTAGATCTTGCCCATCAACTGGTTCGCGCACACTTTCAACTTCAGCAATAATGCGTTGGATACCGTCCCTAATGACGCGCTGCTTGCCTGGGCGTTCTTTTAGCGCCTCTTCAAAACCCAGTTCCAAGCCTTCTTGTCCGGCATCATCCATGTTTGTAAAACCCACTATCTGAGCAGAAACTGCACCTGCAGGGTAGTAGCGCTTAAACTCACGTTGAAAATATACCCCCGGCAATTTCATGGCTTTAACTTTAGCGGCCAATTGTGGGTTGACCTTGCGCATAATGTGCGCAAAACGGCGTTTCTCATCAGGTTCTTGTAGCTGCGTTACTTTTCCGGCCGACAAACCGAGTAATACTTCCAGTTGTTTTAATTGCTTAGGGTCGGCTTTGCGCAGTTCCTGAGGATTAGTCCAAATGGATTGCACGGGTGAACTTACCGCTAGTGGCTCGCCATTACGATCCACGATTTTGCCGCGATAAGCTAAAACAGAAACGGTATCAACTTGCTGCATGACGCCTTTGTTCTGCAAAAACTGCTTCTCGACAACCTGTAAATGAATACTACGCAATACGAGTAGAACCATGCCGCCGAGCATGCAATACAAGAGGATTTTACGGCGCTTATCCAGATTTGCCGGTTGAGAGCGTGGCGCCTTTTGTTGGTAGGAGTTATACATTCAAGGCTTTATATAAATAATATTGTCACGAAGCGGCACAACCAACTTTAATTTTGTATTGGCAAATTGTTCAATGCGATTTTGTTCTGTCAGTGTCGTGAGCTCCAGTTGCAATTGCCCCCATTCAATTTCGGTGCTGTCCAAATCACGCTCAAGCTTTTGCATCTCAATAAACAGTGAGCGCGTTTCATATTTGTAATAAATGACCAGCACTGCGCTGACCAGTAATACTAGCCACAGTATTGTTAAACTGATATTACGAATAGCAAGCACTATACTTTCTCTGCTACACGCATAATCGCGCTACGGGCGCGTATATTTTGACGTGTCTCTTCTGCGCTGGCTTTAATTGCTTTGCCCATTTTTTTTAAATCACCTTTCACAATATCAACTTCTCTAATGGGCAATTTTCCGGGATGATGTTTAGCTCCTGCCTCATTATTAATAAACCGCTTAACCAGTCGATCTTCTAAAGAATGAAACGCAATAACCACCAGTCTTCCACCGGGTTTCAATACCTGCAAAGATTGTTGCAAAGCCGCTTTTAATTCTTCCAGCTCTTGATTGATCTCAATGCGTATCGCTTGAAAAGTACGCGTTGCAGGGTGTTTATGTTTTTCTTTGTTAGGAATAGTATTTTCAATCAACTTAGCCAGTTGCCGTGTCGATGTAATAGGATTAATGGCGCGCTCAGCGACAATTGCGGCAGCAATGCGCCGTGCGTAACGCTCCTCGCCATACTCAAACAACACCTTAACCAAATGTTGTTCGGCGACTGTTGCTAGCCATTGTTGTGCGGACAAGCCTGCACTGGTATCCATGCGCATATCCAAAGGGCCGTCCCTTAAAAAACTAAATCCGCGCTCGGCATTGTCCAATTGTGGCGACGAAACGCCGAGATCCATCAGTACACCATCTAACAAACCATCGCCCCCTGCTTGACTGACCGCACCGGCCAATGCAGAAAAACAACAGTGCTGTATCTGAACGCGTGAATCTTTTGCTAACACATTGGCCGCTTCTGAGCTAATAGCATCCACATCGCGATCAAGCGCTAACAATCGACCCGTGGCACCGAGCTGCGTTAAGATGCCACCGCTATGGCCTCCCCTGCCAAAGGTGCAATCCAGATAAAAACCGTCTTGGCGGATTGCTAATTGCTCCAAAACCTCCTTAAACATGACGGGTAAATGCACCATAAAACTGCTCCGTTAAAGTATATGCTCCTCTAGGCGAAAGCGGAGATGGTCATTCAGCCTCATGCAAGAGGCAATAAAGTCGCACAAAAGAGCGACCAAAAAATGCTAAAAATCGGTACTGCTTGCCTTAGCTTAAAAGGCTAATGACTCTAATTCTTCAAGGCCTTCACGATCATCACTATCTAACCATTCGTGTTCTTTTGTGAGCCAAGCGGTGTCATTCCAAATTTCAAATTTATTTAGCTGCCCGAGCAGAATCAATTTTTTATCCATTTCAGCAAATGCTCTTAACTTTTCAGGTAATAGCAAGCGTCCTTGATTATCCATTTCACATTCTGTCGCATTACCAATAACAAATCGGCGCAATTTTCCAGCCATTTTATTCAGTGTGGGTAATTTACTAATGGTTTGCTCAAGTTGTTCCCATTCGGCTAGAGGATACAGCCACAGGCAACCCCGCTCACCAACACAACGTTCATTAACCGCAACCGTTACAATCAGTTGGCCATTACAACAAGACTGTAACTCTCGCGATAACGCGTAGGGATAGCGATCCGTCCTTTGGTATCTAAATTAATGGTACTGATGCCGCGAAACAAATTATGACCTATAATTTCCTAGGAATTCCATTTTCCTCCACTTTACATCATAAATTTGCCACTATAAATTTCAATTGACACTTAGTCAAGCGTGAAAGCAAACTAAACTTTTGTTTTTAGACGATAACTTGAATAGATCTTTAAAAAATAACGGAATTTATCCGTACACTAAAAATACACCTGTTTTTTTTCATTATGTTAGCTGTCATGCCTGCTAACTTACTTCTACTGTCAGAAAAAATGTCGACTGCGTCATAACGCGTAACTTGATGTGGATAGTGCTGTCAGTGATGGACGATCCATCAAATAATTACCGACTAAAACAGTCAGTTGCTTGATTTGTACACATTAAGAACACTAGCCGAAATTAATCCGCTTACTGATTTCAGGCTTTAGGTTGAAATAAGCCATACAAGGCTTACAAGGCTTACGTTTGAAGACTGAGGTAATTTAAGGCATAATGCTCGCCTGTAAAATTTTTTAGTTGTTTATATTATGCAAACTACAATGCTTAAAGCAAAACTTCACCGACCTAGCGTAACGCATTCTGAATTAGGTTACGAAGGTTCTTGTGCCATTGATGGTAAGGTTTTAGACCTGTCTGGAATTAGAGAATATGAACAAATACAAATTTACAATGTAAATAATGGTGCGCGATTTACTACGTATGCAATACGTGCAGAGGCGGGATCAAAGATTTTTTCAGTGAATGGCGCAGCAGCACGACTAGCTGCTGTAGGGGATATACTGATTATTTGTACTTATTGCTCGCTGGATGAACAAGAAGTTACAGCACATAAACCTGTATTAGTGTACTTTAATCAACATAACGAGGTTATACGTTCCGGCGATTCTATTCCTGTACAAATGGCCTGATTATCGTTAGCAACTATACAAACGGAGCGCCTTTTTACTGCTTATAGATCAAAAATTCCCGGAAAGGCGCGTAAGTCAATATGTGTTTAGCAGCATTCATAAGGTGAGCGGTTATACCGTATATTTTTACAACTCCGTTACTTCAATAGCATTACTTTTTTCAGTTAAGGTAATGCTTTGTTCAATATCCACCAGTACTTTTTGTATTCCGAGTCTTTCTTTACAATTAATAACCAGTGGGGATTTGATGGAGCCTTTGATGGTTGGCTGCCCTTCGCTTTCTATGTCAGCTTTATGTAAGAGAATTAATATAACCACATCTTCAGCATTGGATAGCTTTAAGGTAACTTCCTCCGCTGTAGTTAACATAAAATTGTAGTTGATATTGAAATGCGCCGGACTCGCCACTGAAAAAACCAGATCTTCGTCATCTAAACATTGTAACCAGTAAACAATGTGGCTGCCTTCCTGATGAAACAGCTTGTACTGTTTTTGTGCTTCAAAACCGGGAATACCGTTTGGAAAGGTGATAATGGTATCGGGGTCGATCAACTGTTCACCAAAAAGCTTGCTTTTAAAGTCCATGCACCCATCCCGCTTATGAAAATTAACCTATTGGGCAATAATAACAACTTTTGGTTTAAAAAAATACCCTCAAAATTGACTTAGGGAGTCATTGCATCTCGTCAATGTTGTGTGTATGCTGCCCGCTACAACTTAAAGGTCGCCAGTGCAAATACAATTAATTACGGTGGGTAACCGCATGCCCGGATGGATACAAGCGGGTTATGATGAATATGCTAAGCGCCTACCGCGAGAATGCGAATTAACGTTAAAAGAAATTGCCCCCGGTAAGCGAACTAAAAATAGTGATGTGGAGCGTATTGTTAAAGATGAGGGTGAGCGAATGCTAGCCGCAATCAATCGCGATACGCACATTGTGACGTTGGATATCCCCGGCAAGCCCTGGACAACCGTTGAATTGGCCGATGCTTTGCAACGCTGGCTTAAAGGAGGGCAACATGTCGCCTTACTTATTGGTGGCCCTGAGGGATTATCAGCCGCGGCGAAGCAATCGGCGCATGAATCATGGAGTCTTTCTACGCTCACGTTACCGCACCCCTTAGTGCGGGTTATTGTTGCCGAGCAACTCTACCGTGCTTGGAGCATCTTGCACAACCACCCCTATCACCGTTAATGTTATGCCACACCTTATTTTAGCCTCGCAGTCACCGAGGCGTCGTGAACTGCTCGACCAAATAGGCATTCGCTATACCGTTCAGGCGGCTGATTTGGACGAAACGCCCTTGTTAAACGAGGCACCTTTAGCTTATGTAACACGAATCGCTACAGAAAAATCAGCGTGGGTGCAATCGCGAAATACCTCCCATTTACCCATATTAGCCGCGGATACGACAGTCGTTTGTGATGGAATGATTCTAGGTAAGCCGGAAGATGAGGCTGACGCAGTCAAAATGCTGCTACAATTATCTGGGCGTACCCATCAGGTGTATACCGCAGTATCATTAAGAGTGGCTACAGAGCATTGGCATACGGTTAGCATTACGGAGGTCACGTTCAGGCAGTTGACGATGACAGAAATCATCGCCTATTGGAAAACGGGCGAACCGGTTGATAAAGCCGGTAGCTATGCGATTCAGGGTCTGGGAGGTGTTTTTGTTGCGGCTATTCAGGGGAGTTTTTCAGGCGTTGTTGGCTTGCCTATCTTCGAGACGGCCAGCCTTTTGGAGCGGGTAGGGATTAAAATAGGCCATGACTGAAGAAATCTTAATTAATGTGACCCCCCCTGAGACGCGCGTAGCGGTGATCGAAAATGGGGTTTTACAAGAGCTCATTATAGAGCGAACCCGGCAGCGTGGTTTAGTGGGCAATATTTATAAAGGCGAGGTGTGCCGAGTCCTTCCAGGGATGCAGGCGGCGTTTGTCGATATTGGCTTAGCGCGCGCGGCGTTTTTGCACCTTTCCGATCTGTGTACGCGAGATTTAGAAAAAAAAGGCTCTGAAAACATTGAGCATTACTTGCGCGAAGGCCAGTCCATTATCGTGCAGGTCACCAAAGACTCATTGGGTAGCAAAGGTGCAAGATTAACGACAGAAATTGCCATCCCTTCTCGATTCCAAGTGTATATGCCCTATGCTAAGAATTGTGGGGTATCACAACGTATTGAAGCCGAACACGAAAGGGTTCGTTTGCGGGCCTGCTTAGACGGCTATCAAAAACAGAATAAATGTGGTGGCTTTATTGCGCGTACTGCTGCTGAATGTATAGAAGAACCCATTCTGTGTTCTGATATGACTTTTTTGCTAAAGCTTTGGCAATCCATTGAAGAAAATATCAACACCATCGCCCCGAAAGAATTGGTGCATAAAGACCTGCCGTTAAGTATACGCACCCTACGGGATCTTTATCGCGAAGGCATTGAACGCGTGCGCGTCGATTCTAAAGAAACCTATCTACGCTTAGTCGAATTTGCAGAGATTTTTGTACCTGAAATTGTTCCCGTTATTGAACACTACAAAGGTGATCGCCCCGTCTTTGATATTTACAATGTCGAAGACGAAATATCCAAGGCATTAGAGCGTAAAGTTAAATTAAAATCTGGTGGACATTTGGTGTTTGATCAAACGGAAGCCATGACCACTATTGACGTCAATACCGGCAGCTATGTTGGGGGGCGCAATTTAGAAGAAACTATTTTTAAAACCAATTTAGAAGCCGCGCAAACAATTTCCAGGCAATTGCGACTGCGTAATTTAGGCGGCATTATCATTATTGACTTTATTGATATGCAGAGCGAGGAGCACCGTAAGCAAGTTTTAGAAACCTTAAGTGCGCTATTAAGTAAAGATAACGCAAAAACCAAAATAACCGAGGTATCTGCGCTGGGATTGGTTGAAATGACGCGTAAACGCACGCGTGAAAGTCTGGAGCATATTTTATGCGAACCTTGCTGTGCCTGTGGTGGGCGTGGCGTATTGAAAACTGCCGAGTCAATGTGTTTAGAAATTTTCCGTGAAATTATTCGCGAAGTTCGCCAGTTTAATGTCCAGCAATTGCTGGTGTTGGCATCTAACGATGTGGTTGAGATGTTATTGGATGAAGAGGCGGATACGCTAGCAGAATTAGAAAATTTTCTGAAAGTGGAAATTCGATTTAGAGCCGAGGCAGAATACAATCAGGAACAATATGATGTGGTTTTGCTTTAACGGTTCTTTTTCGCACTGACGCATGGCAGGATCTATTGCTAGCGCAAGATATTATTCCTCATTTTGATCAGTTGGCATGATTCATCATATCACTCGAGCCACGCGGCATCTGATTTTTTGGGGATTGCTTACAATAGCACTTATCCTAACCGCTATTCGCTTGATTTTAAGCGTCATCAATGATTACAAAGAAGATCTGGAAATCATTGTCAGCAAAGAAATTTCCGCACCCGTTAAGATTGGCCACCTAGGCGCAGGCATGCGTGGTTTTAGACCTGAATTATTGTTAAAAAACGTACAAATTTTAGCGGAAGATCCAACACAAAAAGCCCCTCTTGATGTACAGGAAATCCGGCTTAGCATGGATTTATTGCAAAGTTATGGGCAAAAACAAATTCTTGCGTCCTCTTGGATCACCTTAGTCGGAGCGCGTACTACCGTCGTTCGTCATCTCGATGGCAGCATTGCGGTGCGTGGCTTGCCCGCCAGCAACACTGAACCGCCCACATGGATACTTCACACCGCGCAATTTGAAATGTTACACAGCCAAATAACTTGGCTGGATGAAATGCTCCCTGCGACATCAAAAAAATCCCCTTCACTGCTGCCAGCCAAACCCATAAAGGATGCATTGGTTTTTAAAGAGGCTAATGTGACCCTGAAAAGCGATCAAGATGGGCAGCGGCACTTGATTAATATGCTGGTAACCTTGCCCAAACCTTACGGTGACACCATTAGTGTGTCCATGCAGCTACGGGGTAATTTTTTAACAGCCGATGGTATCAATGGTTTAATTTACATTGAAGGTAAGCAGTTAGAGTTAGCTAAGCTATTAACGGCGTACCCGCTTCCTTTAGATCTCCGGGTGACTGACGGAGTTGGTACGATAAATGTCTGGAGTTATTGGCAGCACTCGCAATTGCAAGCTATCACAGGTACGACACAATTACAGCAACTGGTGCTACAACGACCAGCGCAAGCACTCTTAGCGATTAAACAATTACGCAACCGCTTTAACTGGATTAATCAAAATGAGCAGTGGGCATTACGGATTGATGCACTATCCGTTAACTCGGCTGCGATACAGCTCACCGATACTCGCGTATTGTTAAAAGGTACAAGTACCGCACACAGCGCTGACTTATCTCGTGTGGAAATTCAAATACCACAGCTTGATTTGCAACAAAGCGCACAAGTCGGGCGTTTTTTTGGTGTAGCCGATGCGCTGCCTTTTCCCGTTGATGCGTTACAGGGGCAACTTAAGTCCGTTTCATTGATGCTAGCACCGGACGCTAAGCAATTTGCGGTACAAAGTGCTTTTGAACATATTTCATTAGCCACGCATGATGATTTTCCCGGGATAACAAATATCAGTGGGCACATTCAGGGCAATCAACAACAAGGCACTGTTGATCTTGCTATCAAAAATACAGCGCTAGATTTGCCGCGTATTTTTGCCAAACCGTTGCCTATAAATGACCTACATACGCAAATTTTGTGGCAACAAGACGCTGAGAATTGGGTAATCACCAGTCAAAATCTGGCGCTTGCAGTGCCTGATATGCAAGCAAACAGCCACGTGCAACTTAAAATAAATCGTTCGACGCATGCTGTCTGGATGGATGTGCAGAGCGTTTTTAATGGCAGCCGTGATATAAAATCCTTTGGAATTTACTGGCCGGATGGATTGATGGGGACAGACTCCGTCAATTGGTTAAAACAAGCCTTGCTTAAGGGGTATGTTAATCCTCGCGGTTTTTTATTTTCAGGAGCCGTAGCTGACTTTCCTTTTCCGCACAAACAAGGCGTGTTTGAGTTAATTCTTGATTTTAAAAGCATCGATTTTCGGTATGCCCCAGATTGGGAGCCCGTTCGGGACATTGATGCAGAAGTCTTGTTTTATAACGGTGGCATGCAGATTAGCGCCTTACAAGCCAGCGTACAGGGCGCTAAGTTGCAACAATTCGATTTAAATGTCCCGTCTTTTTTTCAGGTCAATCCTTATATTAACGTGGATATAAAAGGTGCGGGCGACATTATGCAAACGCTGGGGTATTTGCGGCAGTCCCCGATAAAGAACGAAGTTGATCGTTTGTTACAAATCATTACTCCGCAAGGATTGGCGCCCATCAATTTG
The DNA here is from genome assembly GCA_026398935.1 of Methylococcales bacterium. GTDB lineage: Bacteria > Pseudomonadota > Gammaproteobacteria > Methylococcales > Methylomonadaceae > SXIZ01. Next base: position 43,294 of record JAPLRW010000271.1, on the reverse strand, counting down.
GCGATTCAAGTGCCGATTGTCGACCAGAATGCTTTAAAATTGCAAGGCTCCTTACTCTTGCAAGATGTCAGTTTAAATGTACTGCCCCTAACCCTACCCGTCAGTCATCTGCAAGGAGAGATTGCATTTAATGAGCGAGGTATTATTGCGGGGCAATTACAAGGACAGACATTAGACGGTGGCATTAATGTCAGTATTAAAAATAACACAGAAAAGATGTTGCTGACTGTTTTGGGGCATACCGATGTTATCGATTTGCAACAACAATTTGGCATACCCCTTTGGCGATATGCGCAGGGTGATACAGATTATCAGCTCAACTTAACGCTCCCCAATAATAAGACGCCTGCAAGCCTCACATTAAAATCTGACTTAGTGGGTGTCGCACTTAGATTGCCTGATAATCTAGCCAAATTGGCTGCCGTAGCACGTCCCGTTAATTTACACATGAACTTGACCGAAGGGGCGCTACTGCCGATGACGTTGCAGATGGACAAGCTTCTGCAGGCATCTATGGTGCTTAATACGAAAGAAAAATCATTGGTCGCCGCCGAAGTACGCATTGGCGCGGGTGAATTGGGCGCTGTTCCTGCAAAAGGCGGTAACTTAAGGATTAATGTAGAACAGTGTACGCTAGCCGATTGGATTGATTTAGCCAGTTCGGAAACGGAGGCCGCCCTTGCCCCCTCTCCCCCTTTCTTTGAACAGATAACCCTAAAAGCCAATCAGGCATTATGGCAAGGACAGCCTTTGGGTAAGCTAGACGCACAAATGCAGCACGCACAGCAAGCTTGGCACATGGATATTGATAGCCAATTATTGAAAGGACATATTGATAAGCCTTCGGACGCAACGCAAGACAAGCCGATGTTACTGGATCTGGAGTATATCAATTTATCCGGATTAAGCCATTTAAAAGCCAGTGAGCCGCAATTGATTGAGGATAAACACTTGCCTTTATTTAACCTCACCAGTAAACAAGTTGTATGGGAGGGCGTTAATGTGGGCATGTTAGCACTCGACACTGCGCGTATCCCTAATGGCATTGCATTTAAGCAGATGAGCCTTAAAAATGCACAAGGCGAATTAAATTTGACAGGCGATTGGACGATTAATAATGCCGAGAAGCAATTAACGACCGTAAAGGGTACCTTTGCTATGCGTGGGTTTGGTGAGTTTTTATCGACGATGGGCGTTGCGCAAGACTTAAAAGCAACCGACGCAGTAGCCGTTAGGTTTTTTAGCGTTTGAGCAATGGGAGCGGCGTTTACGTTTGGATTTTAGCGATATGCTCTCAGAAGGACTGACGTTTAATCGGATTCACGGGCATTTTGATCTCGATAAGGGCGATGCGATAACCAACAATCTTGTGGTTGATGCCGTACCCGCTGAAGTCAATATTACTGGCGTTGCCCATTTGGCGGAGCGCTCTATGGATTATCACGCTAGGGTGCTGCCTAAAAGTTCTGCAGCCCTGCCTATTGCTGGTACAATTGTGGACAGAATTTTGACCTTCAGCTTGGAAGCAGTAACGGGTAATTCACAGGCTGGATTTTTATTGGGTTCAGAGTATAAAATCTTGGGGCAGTGGGACAATCCCCAGGTTATTCGCTTACGTGAAAATGATGGCTTGCTACAAAAAACTTGGTACGGATTAACGGATTTTTCTTGGTTAAAGAAAAACATTAAAAACACTAATAGAGAGAAATAATGAGTCACTGTGCGGCCATACAAATGGCATCTTCTCCGAATGTAAACTTTAATTTGCTGGAAGCGGATAAGCTCATCGCAGAAGCAGTCCGCGCAGGTGCCAAATTAGTGGCATTGCCTGAAAACTTTGCACTAATGGGCGAGTTGGCTACCGATAAACTTAAGCATAAAGAAGTAGATGGCGCAGGCCCCATACAGAATTTTTTAGCCGAAACGGCTAAAAAACATGGTGTATGGATTGTCGCGGGTACTGTTCCGCTGGTCGCCAACGCTGCCGATAAAATTAGAGCCGCGTGCTTAGTGTATAACGATCAAGGTGAACGGGTTGGACGTTATGACAAAGTGCATTTGTTTGATGTGAATGTGCCGGATACCGATGAGGTTTATCGTGAATCTGACTCTATTGAAGCAGGCAGCGAGCCATTGGTTATCGATACACCCTTCGGCAAATTGGGCATTGCGATTTGTTATGATTTGCGGTTTCCAGAAATGATGCGCAGCATGCAAATGCAAGGTCTACAAATATTGGTTGTCCCTTCGGCATTTACCGCTCAAACCGGTGCGGCGCATTGGGAAGTGTTATTGCGAGCACGCGCCATTGAAAATTTATGTTATGTGATTGCGCCAAATCAGGGCGGCTTCCATTTGAATGGACGGCAAACATTTGGACACAGCATGGTGATTGATCCTTGGGGAAGCGTGTTAGCGTGTCACAAAACCGGTGGTAGTTTTGTGAGTGCGGACATTGATCTTGAAAAATTAGAAAAAATGCGTGCAGCCTTTCCTGTTCTACAACATCGTCGCTTTTTTACGCAATAAACTGCCATGCATATTAAACAATTAGTAAGTATCGCCTTAACGGCACTCTTAATACAAGCGTGCAGCAGTGAGCCAAAAACAATGGATGCTTTTGATCATTTGGAACGTCCGCCGCAATTAAAGATTATACCGCACACCGATGTGAGTGAGGTGGCCGCCATTACCGATGAAATGCAGGCGCACAATGGTTTGGGCAACAGGATTAGCTTACAGGGCAACAAAAGCGCACCCGTGTTAAAGCTCAGCATGGATTTTGATAATACTTGGCAACTGTTAAGAAAAGTATTAAGCCATCAAAAAATAGCGATAACCGATCATGATCGTGAACGGGGACATTATTTGGTTACTTTTGATACCGACGCTTACCGTGCTGACGAGGGCTTTTTTTCGGGGCTAAGTGATAAAGTGTTTGCGGACAGTTATGGTCTTCGAAAATACCAGCTAGCGGTTACAAACCAGAATAAATACACGCATATTACCGCCATAGATATAGGCGCTGTTACGACTGAAGCAGATCCCGATGATGCCATTGAGGAGATCGTTGATACCCATGTTAAAGGGCCAGAGGATAGTGCGTTGCGGTTATTAGCGACACTGTATAAAAGTTTGCATGATGGTTTTGTCGAGCCTGAAATGCGTCACGGACGTGGAAGACATTAAAAAGTAGTATGGAACGTGTATTAGTCGTCAAAGACTACAGGAAATACGCGCCACCTTCGATGTACGATGAGTAAAAGCATGGCTAACATCCCTCAAAGGGATATTAGCCATGTCGATTTAACCCCTGAATTTATTGGACGGTAAGCGTCTAAAAATTTTATCTGCGTTAGGTAATGACGCGTTCAACCCCATCATGAGTGCCCATGAACTTACTCGATCAAGTTAAACAAGCCATTCTTGCGCCAAACGGCATTCAGGAGCTGCATATTGAACAGGTTATGCATAATCTGCTGAGTGCTGCTGTTGACGAAGCAGACCTCTATTTTCAGTCTAGCCATTCTGAATCCTGGTCGCTGGAAGGGGGAATTGTTAAAGAAGGCAGTCACAGTATTGAACAAGGCGTTGGTGTCCGAGCTGTCGCAGGTGAGAAAACTGGGTTTGCTTATAGTGAACGCATTGAGCTACCGATATTACTGCGCGCGGCCGACAATGTAAAAGCAATCGTTAAGCAAGGGCAGCACGTCAAAGTCAACGTGCAACCCGCTAAGGACTGGCCGACGTATTACCCAACGTTTAATCCGTTAAAATCCTTGGCTGATCAAGAAAAAGTCGCTTTGCTGCATAAGCTGGACGTTGAAACACGTCAGCTGGATAGTCGCATTGAAGATGTGATGATTAGCTTAATGGGCGTACATGACAATATTTTAGTGGCTAGTCAGGATGGCTCTTTAGTCGCCGACATTCGTCCTTTAGTGCGTTTAAATGTAACCGTTATCGTCGTTGCGGCAGATGGTCGGCGTGAGCGGGGCAGTATGGGTGGTGGCGCACGGGCAGATTATGGCTATTTTATTGATCAGGATTTAGCTTTGAGTTATGGCAAAGAAGCCTTAAGGCAAGCGTTGGTCAACCTTGAAGCAGAAGACGCGCCCGCGGGCAATATGACCGTAGTACTAGGTTCAGGTTGGCCGGGTATTCTACTGCATGAAGCCATAGGGCATGGTTTGGAAGGTGATTTTAATCGCAAGGGTACGTCGGCGTTTAGTGGTCGGGTAGGTGAACGCGTTGCGTCAGATTTATGTACGGTTGTGGATGACGGTACATTAGTGGGTAGACGCGGATCGCTCAGTATCGATGATGAAGGGACGCCCACACAAAATACGGTATTAATTGAAAAAGGTATTTTAAAAGGCTATTTGCAAGATAAATTAAATGCAAGATTGATGGGCGTTTCCTCTACGGGCAATGGGCGGCGTGAGTCCTATGCACACATGCCGATGCCCAGAATGACAAATACCTATATGCTGCCTGGCGCAAGTGATCCAGAGGAAATTATCCGTTCCGTTAAAAACGGTCTTTATGCGAAAAATTTCGGAGGGGGTCAGGTTGACATTACGTCTGGGAAGTTCGTTTTTTCAGCCAGTGAAGCGTACTTGATTGAAAATGGAAAAATTACGCGTCCGGTGAAAGGCGCAACCTTGGTTGGTAACGGCCCCGACGTATTAACCAAAGTATCAATGGTAGGCAATGATTTAGCGCTAGACAGTGGTGTGGGTACGTGTGGTAAAGAAGGACAAAGTGTACCTGTCGGAGTGGGTCAGCCGACCTTAAAAATCGATGGCATCACCGTTGGTGGTACACGCGTTTAAACGTTAGCGGATCATACGCTAAATTGTTTTTATCCAATTAGTAGAAAACACTCATGCAAAATCAGGAAGAAATTAACCGCTTAAAAAATATCGCGCAAGACTTGCTGAATGAAGCAAAAAAGCAAGGTGCTTCGGCTGCTGAAGCGGCGCTCAGTGTTGATGACGGTTTATCCGTTACTGCGCGTCTGGGTGATGTTGAAACCATTGAATACCATTGCGGTCAAGGTCTGGGCGTTACCGTCTATTTTGGACAACGTAAAGGCTCGGCCAGCAGTACCGATTTATCGCCTGAATCCATCCACGAAACCGTCTTGGCCGCTTGCAGCATTGCCCGATTTGCCAGCGAAGATGCCTATGCAGGCCTGCCGGATAAGGCTACATTAGCCACCCAGTTTCCAGATTTAGACCTGTATCACCCGTGGACACTGGATGCGACACAAGCGCTTGCGATAGCCATTGAGTGCGAGCAAGCGGCACGGGAGTATCATCCGGACATTACCAATTCTGAGGGCGCTACGTTAAGCTCACACCAAGGGATACGCGTCTTTGGCAATAGTCTGGATTTTATTCAGGGGTACGCCTCGACACGCCATTCATTAAGTTGCTCGGTCTTAGGGCAGCGCGGTGACAGTATGCAGCGGGATTATTGGTACAGTGTTGCTAGAAATGCAGCGCATCTGGAAAGCGCCAGCGACATTGGTCGTAAAGCGGGTGAGCGTATCATTAAACGCCTTGATGCGCGTCGTATTAGTACGCGTCAATGCCCCGTGTTGTATTCTCCTGATGTGGCGGGTGGTTTAATCGGCGCATTTTTGGGCGCGATTAGCGGTGGTAATTTATACCGTAAAACCTCCTTTTTACTGGACAGTTTAGGGCAAGCTGTCTTTCCAGACTTCATCCGTATTCATGAGCAACCTTTACTAAAAAATGCGCTAGGAAGCTCTGCTTATGATGCGGAAGGCGTTACTACGCAGACCCGTGATATTGTTAGTCAGGGTATCGTACAAGGGTATGTGCTTGGTAGTTACTCCGCGCGGAAATTAGGTCTACAAACCACTGGTAATGCGGGCGGCGTGCATAACCTGGAAATCAGTTCCGGCAGTGATGATTTTGCCGCGCTGTTAAAGCGCATGGATACTGGGCTGTTAGTGACTGAATTAATGGGACAGGGCGTTAATAGTGTTACTGGCGACTATTCACGAGGTGCGTCGGGCTTCTGGGTAGAGCGCGGTGAAATTCAATACCCGGTCGAAGAAATCACTATTGCTGGAAATCTTAAAGACATGTTTAAAAATATAGTCGCGGTAGGTAATGATATGGATTTGCGCGGCAATATTCGTTGCGGTTCGATTTTACTGGAACAGATGTCTATTGCGGGTGAGTAAAAGCGTTACCGTCTACTGAATATGAAATGCACCCAGAATAATTTATGGCACACGCTATCCAAAAAAGGCTGTTATTATTTTTGCACTCTCCAATTACTATTCATAATACGATTTTTTAATCAAGAAGGATATATGCGTAAATTTATTACTCCGCTATTATTATTCGCCGCAGTGCCAGCATTTGCTCATTCCGGTCACACGGAACAATCGCTCGGCTTTATAGAGGGCTTCATTCATCCCCTTACAGGGCTTGACCATATGCTGGCAATGTTCGCCGTTGGGTTATGGAGCGCTACGACAGTGCGCCGTATCTGGATTGCGCCACTCAGTTTCGCGGTGATGATTTTGTTCGGCGCGTTGCTTGCGCAGAACGGGTTTATTCTGCCCTCGGCTGAGCCGATAGTTGCTGTTTCAGTGCTGTTGTTTGGTTTACTGGTCATGATGCGCAGCCACTTACCTGAAGTTGCCACAGTAATCTTGGTCGCTGGCTTTGCGCTCTTTCACGGTGCGGCACATGGGCAAGAGCTGAACACAACAGCGGCATTAACGGGCATGCTTCTGGCCACCGTGCTGTTACATTGCTTAGGTATTGCCGTTGGTTTGTTGCTTAAATCGCGGAGCATATGGTGGCAGCGCGCCGCTGGTGCAAGCATTTCTTTTTCAGGTGCTGGTTTAGCGGTCGGACTGATGTTTTGATTTTCAGTACGTGGTCTTTTGCTGTAGGGAAGTGATCTTGTCAGGCAATAAGCGTAACCAAACGAAGGCGTTCGTTCGACTGGTTACGCTATCGCCAACAAGCGCTAAAGCGGCTTATTAAGTAATAACGGTAGGCTCGGTTCTGCCAGTAAGCGTTTTAACGTTACAAAATTGCTCTGCCAGCGCAATTAAATCAGCCAGAGCGTGTTGCGGCTCCTGTTGGCAGGCATCGGCACTGGCGTCAAAACGTTCTAAATAAATACGCAGTGTAGCACCGACCGTGCCAGTTCCTGACAAGCGGAAGATAATGCGTGAGCCATTTTCAAAACAGATACGAATGCCTTGATGGTCACTGATGCTGCCATCGACTGGATCGTGATAACAAAACTCATCGGCGGTATTAACGGTGTAGCCCACAAAGGTCTGTCCCGGTAAGGTCGGTAATAAAGCCAGTAAATGGGTGATGATGGTGTTAGCAATATCATTAGGAATGGCTTCGTAATCATGGCGTGAGTATAGGTCACGACCAAATTTCTGCCAATGCTCGTGCGCAATATCTGCAACGCTTTGACGCTTTTTAGCGACGAGGTTAAGCCAGAATAATATCGCCCATAAGCCATCTTTCTCACGGATGTGGTTAGAGCTTGAGCCAAAACTTTCCTCGCCGCACAAGGTAATGTCACCCGAATCAAGGAGATTGCCAAAAAATTTCCAGCCTGTCGGCGTTTCATAGCAAGGGATGTTAAATCTTTTCGCCACACGATCTACGGCTTGACTGGTGGGCATAGAGCGCGCAACGCCTGCCAATCCGCTGGCGTATGCTGGGATAAGGTGCGCGTTAGCTGCCATGATAGCTAAGCTGTCGCTGGGGGTTACAAAAAAATTATCACCCATAATCATATTGCGATCGCCATCGCCATCAGAGGCCGCACCCAGCGTCGGTGCGTGATCGCTGTACATTAATTCGGCGAGTTCATGCGCATAGGTAAGATTAGGATCTGGATGTCCGCCACCAAAATCTTCCAACGGGATAGCGTTAATGACGGAGCCTGCTTTAGCGCCCAGCATGTCTTCCAAAATACGTTTGCCATAAGGACCGGTGATGGCGTGCATGGCGTCAAAACAGATCGTAATAAACCCAGATTGCACCGATTGCTTGAGTAAGTTAAAGTCAAACAATGATTGCATCAGTTCCGCATAATCGGTAACGGGATCAATAATGGAAATTTTTAAGCCGTCTAACTGTTGCGACCCAATAACATCCAAATTAATATTGTCAGCTTCAATAATACGGTAACTGTCAATGATCTGAGTGCGCTGGTATAATGCGTCAGTGAATTGTTCGGGAGCAGGGCCGCCGTTATCGATGTTGTATTTGATGCCGAAATCTTCGGCAGGGCCTCCAGGGTTGTGGCTTGCAGACAAAATGATGCCGCCGAGAGCCGCATTTTTTCTAATTAAATGCGAGGCTGCTGGGGTTGATAATAGCCCTCCTTGACCTATAATAAGTTCACCAAAGCCGTTTGCGGCCGCCATTTTTATAATAATTTGCACCGCTTCTCGGTTAAAATAGCGACCATCGCCACCGACGACTAAGGTTTTTCCTGCAAAATCAGTTAGGCAATCAAAAATGGATTGCACGAAGTTTTCCAGGTAATTCGGCTGCTGAAAAGTGGTTACTTTTTTGCGCAATCCAGACGTGCCTGGTTTTTGGTCATCGAAAGGCTGCGTTACGATTGTTTTTATGGGCATCTTTAAATCCGAATGAGACAATTAACAGAATGTTTACGTTACACCAAAATACCTTTTATTTATAGAGTTTTATGAGCCGAATTTACATATTATTGCTTTTAAGTTGGATAAGTTCAGCGGCTTTCGCTGGAGAAAAAATTTGGTTGCTTGCAGATACCAAGGCATTAAGTCTTTCCGTTAATCAGGGAAATAAGACTTTGGAAGTCTTCGACAATATTGCAATTGGTAAGCGGGGTGCTGGATTTAAGCGGCGCGTCGGCGATGAAATAACCCCATTAGGTGAGTATCGGATTGGCTCAATTGATACGCGCAGTGCGTTTCATGTATTTATGGGTATTACCTATCCGTCAGAGAAAAACGCTAAACAAGCTCTGCAACAAGGATTAATTAACCAAAATCATTACGCGGCAATTGCTGACGCAGATGATTGGGGAAGTACTCCACCGCAAAACACGCCGATAGGCGGTCGAATCGGTATTCACGGCCTAGGGCGAGCTGACCCTAAGATTCATGAATCAATGAATTGGACGCGCGGATGCATTGCGTTAACCAATGCACAAATTGATCGTTTGAGACATTGGGTCACCGCCGGAATGGTCATTAAAATAAAATAAAGCTGGAAAATTTTTAAAAAACAGGCATAATTGTACAGGGTTGAAGCTTTTTTAATTTTAGTTGTAACATCACTTTTCGTAAGGAAAAAATAATGAATAAAGTATCAAAATTAGCAGTTATTTCTTTAGTTGCAAGTTTAGCAGTTGGTTGTGCTAGTACTTCAGACATCACTAATCTTCAAACTCAAGTTGATGACATGAAATCTAGCGTTTCTAAAGCATCTTCTGACGCTGCAAGCGCTGCAAGTGCTGCTTCTGATGCTTCTTCACGTGCTGCTGCTGCTGAAGCTGCTGCAAACCGTGCTGCATCACTTGCTGAAGATACAAACAGCAAATTAGATCGTATGTTCAAAAAATCAATGATGAAATAAGCTTTAAGCATCATTATAAAAAAGCCCAGTCGGCAATGCTGACTGGGCTTTTTTTATGCCTCAAAATACTACAACTATCTCCGTTTAAAAATTTTCACTGGAATGCCGTCTTTTTTCTCTAACGCCGCCTTTAATGCTCGACCATTAATAATGGGAAGTTTGTTATTGTTGGCTTGCTGAATAAGCGTGAGCGCCGACTGCAGGAGCGCCTCATCATCAAGATGCGTGGCTTTTAATTGCGGATCAATTTGAATAGTTAATGCATCACCTTCCCAGGCTACTTTAATGGCGGCACTGGCTGGGTGCTGACGGGTATTAACGGTTAGCGCATGGCGTAATGTTTCAACGTCTTTAGGAAATACCCGCATATCTTCTTCAAAAGGTGGACTGGTATAGGCAGGTAATCCAAGGCGCAAGGTTAGGGTGCTCAAGTAATAACGCACCCGCGCCGCGTTCAATGCAATATCCTTATAGGATAGTGCATCATTCCTGTCCACTGCGTTACCGCGACTAGATCCATTGTTTATGGCTAATGGCGATTGACTGACCAGGAGCATCAATAAAAAGGGCAGCGCATGAGGCATTAGGACTTAAGCTCTCCATCAAACAATTCCAGTAAGCGGGGCAAGAAGTTAGATAGCTCCGCAGTCATGATTGAAAAATCAACATCAAACTGTTCAATCTCATCATTTGCGGCGGTGTCCGTTACTTGTTCCTGTATAAGATCCAGAAATTTTAAGCGCTTAATGCCTAGGTTTTCATCAATGATAAAGCTGAGTCTATCTTCCCAAGTAATGGCGAGTTTGATAACTTGCTTGCCAATATCTAAGTGGTTTTTAATTTCAGGTAGCGCCAGATCATGGCGCTTACAGCGAATCGTACCTCCCGCTTCTTCAGGCGAACGCAATTCACACTCGTCTTCAATGGTAATGTCTGCTGGCGGTAATTCGTCCGAAAAAAGCCATTGCGTTAAGGTTAAAATCGGCTTTGTCACCGTTACAGGGGGAATGGCTGGCAAGGAGCCCAAACATTTGCGAAGATTGCTTAATAAATCTTCCGCTTTTTTAGCCGAGGCAGAATCGACCACCAACCAACCCCCTTTGGGATCAATGTATGCGTATGTTTTACGTGAAAATGCAAATGCCCTGGGAAGTAAGTCAAAAATAATCTCATCTTTAATATCAGTGCGTTCTTTTTTCGACAGCTTGCGACTTTCACGCTCTTCCGCTTCAAGAATTTTTTCCTGCACCATTTCACTGACCACCGCTGCGGGCAATACTTTCTCTTCTCGTTTGGAGCACAGCATCATAAAGCCATTATTGGCGTGTACCAGTTGGTCAGAGGCTTTGCCTAGCGGTGCTGTCCAGCCAAAACTGGCTTCTTCATGATTGCCGCACGGTTTAAATAGCATAGCCTGAAGTTTTTCCTCTACCTCTGCAGGGGAAAGGGTGAAAGGTTCCGTAAAGCGAAATAAGGTAAGATTTTTAAACCACATGTCTTGTAAATTCTCTGACTGAAAAGTGGTCATTATCGCAAATTTCAGAATGGATAAAAATATTAGTTTTTCTGTGAGGAATTATTCTCTGGTGATTGTCATTTAAGTTGCCCCATAAGAATGATTTCACAAGAAAATCCACCTGTTATAAGGGGTGGCATATGGTACTATTGCGTTATTTAAGAGTGAGGCGCTTATGCAGTCTTATGCTTGGTGGGAAAATTTAATACTGGGCGCACTGGTGTTAATGGTGGTTTTTTGGATGCAATCCGGTACGAAATTAGCGTTTCAGCGCAGCAAAAGCGTACCGTCGGATTGGTTTGCGGTTTTACTACCATTGGGTTTTGTTGTGCTGTTTGTCGTTTTTTTAATTGTGATGGTATGAGATGTACGAAGAAGAATTGGATGAAAATGGTGTTGATTATTATGCAATCAGGCCGAATAAAAGTCAGATTAAGCGTGATATAGCTGAGCTTGCCGCTTTTGCGGAGGAGCTTGCCGCATTGTCGGCGGCGCAGCTTAATCAGTTTGATTTAGATGTTGGGCTGTATAAAGCTATTGTTGCCGCATCTGACATGCCGCCTACTGGCGCGCGCAAGCGACAAATGAAATACATTTGTGCCATATTGAGAAAGACCGATATTGCGCCGCTGCAAGAAAAGCTGGCACGATTGCAGAGTAAAAGTGCGCATGCGGTTAGAGAACATCATGTTGCTGAGCGCTGGCGCGATCAATTACTTAGCGGTGAAGAGGGTGTTCTGACGCAATTATTAACAGCACATCCGGGGGCAGACCGGCAGAAGCTGCGGCATTTGGTGCGCAGTGCAAAAAAAGAAATTGTTGGTACTGCGCCACAGAAATCCGCTTTATTACTGTATCGCTCTTTAAAAGAGTTGTTGGCAAAGGATAGCGCCGAGTAAGCAAGTTTTCGACAGTCTTGCGAAGACGGAATGACGCGTTATTTTATTCATCATGCTGTTTTTAAATGATTTTCTATAAGATAGCTCGTTATTAAAAATATATTTAATTTAATTTTAATAATTAGGGTATCATTTTTTTATAAATGGTGTAGAATTCACTGTAGCGAATCTCAAATGAGGTCGCTAGATTCAATTACACAGCGCAAACGCGTAAAATTTTTAAGCAAGAGAGTAATATGTCAAATCAAGTTTCAGGTACTGTTAAGTGGTTCAATGATGAGAAAGGTTTCGGTTTCATTGAGCAAGAAGGTGGTAAAGATGTTTTCGTTCATTACAGCGCTATCAATGGCAGTGGACGTAAATCCTTAGCAGAAGGTCAAAAAGTTACTATGGAAGTAACAAATGGTCAGAAAGGACCACAAGCTGAGAATGTTATTCCTGCTTAATAATCCGTTGTAACTGGTATCTCAGAGCTGTTTTAGATTTAAATGGCTCTGAGTTATTGATTCACCCTCAAGACCCCTCCCCCGAACCATTCAAGTTATTATAGTCATCCTTGACCATAATAATCGCAAGTTAGACCAATTTACCCCATAAGTCATAGTCGTCAGCTTCTTCGATTTCTACTGTAACAAAATCCCCCACTTTTAAATGCGTTGCGCCATCAATAAATACTTGGCCATCTATTTCAGGTGCATCCGATTTACTTCTAGCTACTGCGCCCTCGCTAACTACCTCATCAACCAGTACGGTTTCAATTCGACCAATACGTTGCTGCAACCTATTTGCACTAATATCGGCCTGATGCGCCATAAAGCGGGCAAGACGCTCTTCTTTTACTTCTTCAGCGACAGGATCAGGCAGCGCATTAGCGGCAGCGCCATTAACGGGCGAATACGCGAAAGCACCCACTCTATCAAGCTGAGCTGCGCTTAAAAACGTTAATAACTCTTCAAATTCTTGCTCTGTTTCACCCGGAAAACCCACAATAAAAGTACTGCGCAAGGTAATGTCAGGGCACGCATTTCGCCAGGCACGAATACGCTCCAAATTGTTTTCTGCGGCGGCGGGACGTTTCATCAGCTTAAGAATACGACTGCTCGCATGCTGAAAAGGAATGTCCAGATAAGGCAAAATCTTGCCTTCAGCCATTAGGGGGATGATATTATCGATATGCGGATAGGGGTAAACATAGTGCATCCTAATCCAAATACCCAAATCACCCAGCGCCGAGGCTAAATCAACAATATCCGTGCGGATAGTCGTGTCTTTCCATTGTGCCGCTTGGTATTTTAAATCAACGCCGTACGCACCGGTATCTTGCGAGATAACCAGAAGTTCTTTTACACCTGCAGCCGCCAATTGTTCTGCTTCGCGTAAAACATCGCTAATGGGGCGACTGACTAAGCGACCCCGCATAGATGGAATAATGCAAAAACTACACTGTTGATTACAGCCTTCCGAAATCTTTAAATAAGCATAATGGTCTGGGGTTAATTTAATGCCCTGTGGCGGCACAAGATGCAGAAAAGGATCGTGCGAGGGTGGCAAATGCTCATGCACAGCACTAACCACTTCTTCTAAAGCATGCGCGCCAGTTATCTTTAAAACTTCCGGGTGGCGTGCTCTGATTTCATCCGCTCTTGCGCCAAGGCAGCCAGTAACAATGACGCGGCCATTTTCGGCCAATGCTTCACCAATGCTGTCTAGCGACTCTTCAACTGCAGCATCAATAAAGCCGCAGGTGTTAACAATCACTAAATCAGCGTCTTGGTAGCTTGGCGAAATCTGATACCCTTCACTTCGAAGGCGCGTTAAAATTTGTTCGCTATCAACTAATGCTTTCGGGCAGCCTAAGCTGATAAAGCCTATGCGAGGTGTAGTCATGAATGTTCTCGTGTAATCGAAAAGGAGGATCAGTACTCGGTCAGTTTAACTATACCAAGTGTGTTGCTGAAAAATATCATCGGCGGGAGTTCGCTGCCATCATTATCATTTGCCGACCAGATGATTAACGGCCGCCGTCAATATGGCAACCGTCTAAAGTAAGATCGGGAAAGAGTCAAGGCCTTCACTGCGGGTGCTGCCAGCCAACTGATGCCTATTTTATCAGTATTAATGCTTGTTGCGTGACATCGCTTTAAAAAGCGCCTGCCCAGCTTGCCTCACTATGGCGTCAGTATCGTATTTTTTGGCGGCTGACTATTATCAGTGCAGGGATAGTCGGCGGTAAAGTGCAGTCCACGACTTTCTTTACGCAATTGCGCACAGCGAATAATCAGTTCGGCCACAATCACTAGATTTCGCAGCTCCAGTAAGTCACTGGTGACACGGAAGTTGCCGTAATATTCACTGATTTCTTCCTTAAGCATCTCTATCCGATGCATTGCGCGACAAAGGCGTTTATCGGTGCGTACAATGCCGACATAATCCCACATGGAGCGGCGTAATTCATCCCAATTATGGGAGATGACAACTTCTTCATCAGAATCAATGACTTTTGACTCATCCCATGCGGGAATAGCTGGCGGTGTCGGGATGTTCGGTAATTGTTGCAGAATTGCTTCGCTGGCGCGCTCAGCAAATACAAAACATTCTAATAATGAATTGCTCGCCATGCGATTAGCACCATGCAAGCCAGTGCAAGCAACCTCCCCAATAGCATAAAGATTACCTATATCTGTTCGCGCATAACTATCGGTTAAAACACCGCCACAGGTGTAATGAGCCGCGGGTACAACCGGAATCGGTTGGCGAGTAATGTCGAGGCCTAATTTTAGGCATTGCTCATGAATACTCGGAAAATGTTCGCGGATAAACGCTGCTGGCTTGTGGCTAATATCCAAGTAAACACAATCAATGCCGCGTTTTTTCATTTCGCTGTCGATGGCTCGCGCAACAATGTCTCTGGGCGCTAACTCTGATCGGACATCATACTGATCCATAAACCTTGTCCCATCGGGCAAGGTCAAATACCCGCCTTCACCACGCACGGCTTCACTGATTAAAAACGAAGGGACGCCTGCATGATACAGGCAGGTTGGGTGAAATTGCATAAATTCCATATTGGACACCCGGCAACCCGCACGCCAAGCCAGTGCGATACCATCACCACTAGAGGTATGTGGATTGGTAGAATATAAATATACTTTGTTAGCACCGCCCGTGGCAAGAACCACAATACGAGCGGCTATCGATTCAACGGCTTGCCGCTGCGTATTAAGCACATAAACACCGTGAACTTTTTTCTGCTGTGGATTTTTTTTATCGCTAACAATTAAATCAATGACGTTATGATGTTCAAATAATGCGATATTGCTGTGTTCGCGAGCACGCGCAACGAGTGCTTCAGAGATAGCCTTGCCTGTGGCGTCGGCGTTATGGACAACCCGTCGATGAGAATGACCGCCTTCACGGGTTAAATGCAGCTGGGTTTGCCCCTCCTCATTCTGTTCTTCAGTAAAAATCACGCCTTGACTGCGCAGCCAGTCAATACATTGCTTACCGTAAGACGCAGTTAAGCGCACAATTTCAGGATCACAAAGCCCCGCCCCCGCATCCAGTGTATCGGCTATGTGGGAAGCGATTGAATCCTGCGCGTCGACTACCGCTGAAATACCGCCCTGAGCATAAAACGTACTGCCTTCGTGGAGTGATTGTTTTGAAAGCACCGCAACGCGAGCACTTTTTGCCAGTTTCAATGCTAAGCTTAAGCCAGCACCACCGCTGCCAATAATGAGAACATCATACGTTGTAGCGTGCGGCTTCATATGTTTATGCTTTTAAGGGTAAGGGATGAACGATTGAACGCGACACTGATCGCAGGCCTAAAATCGGCGAGATAGACAGCGCTCCTTAGCGATTAGCCTTGCGCCTTTATCTTTGACGCTTGATAATAACGCTTTTCGACATCATAGCAGTTTTTTTAACGCTATCGAACTTCTATAGCTTAATTTTGTCCATCCATTGCAGGGTAGAAAATAAACGGTGAATAGTCAGCGTATAGCCAGTGAACATTTAGATAGCGACTTGGTTTTGCGGGTGCAGCAGGGAGATAAGCGTGCTTTTGATTTATTGGTTATTAAATATCAGCACAGAGTTACGCAATTAGCGAACCGATACGTAAAAGACCCTAGTGAAGCGCAAGATATTGCCCAAGAAGCATTTATTAAAGCATATCGTGCACTGAGTGATTTCAGGGGGGATAGCGCCTTTTATACGTGGCTATACAGAATCACTATTAACACGGCTAAAAATTTCTTGGTCGCTAAAGCTAAGCGTAGTCATGATTTTGATATAGATATTCAGGATGCCGAGCAAATTGAAAATGCCCCGCAATTACATGGCATGGATACGCCGGAGCAATTACTGCTGAATGATGAAATTTTGCAGGTGATTAACGCGGCTATTGACGAATTACCCGAAGATATGCGCACCGCCATTATGCTGCGCGAAATAGATGGCATGAGTTATGAAGAGATTGCAGAGATTATGAGTTGTCCGGTAGGGACGATTCGTTCACGTATATTCAGGGCGCGCGAAGCCATCGATAAACAATTAAACCCTTTACTGACAAAAGGTACTTGATGATGACTAACCCATTACATAAAAAAGTGTCACAATTTCTCGATGATGATCTTAGTCAGTCGGAGTCATTGCACTTATTAACCGCTATGCAGCAACAGCCCGATTTACAAGCGACGATGCACCGCTACCAGCTAATCAATCAAGCATTAAGAGCAAGACCGGTACCCGTAGCTGATGCAACGTTTTCAGCGCAAATAACCCAGAAACTTGCTTCGGAACCTGTTTATTTATTACCGCAACGGCGGCCAAAATCGCAGCACTATAAAACGGCAGCCTTGGCGCTTGCCGCGTCGATAACGGCGGCGGCAATTATTATTCCGGTCAGCATGAAGATCAATACTGAGCAGACCCGCATGGCATTAGCCAGTACAGAGCAGACATATGGCAAACTAATACCTGCCAAATCTGCGCAACCACTGCATTTGTATCCGGTCAATCAGCGCTTTCAGGGCTACTTGCAAGCACATAATGGCAGCTTGTATACCAACGGCGCTGCCGATCTCCAATATCGCACACAATTGGCGAGCTATGATCAAGGAGAGTAAGCGTAGTATGTTGCGTTGGCTGGCGCTGCTGGGTGCGCTTTCATTCATCGGTTCGAGTGTGGCGGGAGAAGCTGAGGACAAGCCATTATCGCTGTTGATCGCTATGCAGCAGGCGATGGCGTCGCTTAATTATCAAGGCACGCTCGCCATTTTGAAAAATGCCAAGCTGGATACGTTGCACTATTTTCATACCATGCAAAAGGGCGTAGAGCAAGAGCGCTTGGTGTCGTTAAACTCACCGTTGCGAGAAGTCATCAGAGATGCCGATCAAGTAAGTTGCTTATTTAAAGCTGCACAGCAGGTTGTTATTGATCACAAGCCGGTAGGGCAATCATTTTTATTGGATTTGCCTAAGGATCTTTCTATGCTTGAGAAACAGTACACGTTAGCGGTAGAACATGAGGCGCAAGTGGCGCTACAAGCTGCGGATGTTATGCTTATTAAGCCAGTAGATCAATTTCGGTACACGCGGAAATATTGGATCGCAAAACAATCACATTTGCCACTAAAGATTGAAGTGCAGGATTTTACCGGCGAGACATTAGAACAAGTCATCTTTACCGATTTGCGTGTGGTAGACGGGCTCACTAAAGTCGATATTGCCATGGCGGATAAGAAGGTGCAGCACATTCACCAGTTCGAAGCGCTGGGTATTGAGCAATTGCCTTTTCAATTACACAATTTGCCCGATGGGTTTGAAAAGCGCGCGTTTATCCGTACGCATTTGCACCCATCAAATAAAGCCGTAGAACAACTATTGTTAAGTGATGGCTTAAGTTCGGTATCGGTATATGTAGAAAAGAATCCACAGAACTTTCATGCTGGGCTACAAACCGCTGGTGCGGTTAATTCGTTAAGTCGCGTTATAGGCGATTATTCAATAACTGTGCTGGGCGATGTTCCTGCTGCAACAGTAGAACTTATCGCACAAGGCATTGTGT
Source organism: Methylococcales bacterium (assembly GCA_026398935.1). GTDB lineage: Bacteria > Pseudomonadota > Gammaproteobacteria > Methylococcales > Methylomonadaceae > SXIZ01. Next base: position 25,153 of record JAPLRW010000271.1, on the reverse strand, counting down.
TTACTGAACAGTAGGGGTTGTCTGTTAAGAAATTGCCGCGATATGTTCGTTAAAATTAGCCGTTCAGATAATACAGTGCCTATCTCGCGTATGCATCTTTGTTGCTACACAGGACAAAACCGTCTGAATGACTATACTATTTTTTTATTTTAGCGTTTTAAAGGAAAATTTATGCTCAATACAAAGGCTTGGTCGGTTGCGTTATTGTTGCTTGTTAGTGAAGCTACACTGGCACAGCTCCCTGATTTTACAGAAATGGTTGAAAAGAATGGCGGTGCTATTGTCAACATTAGCAGTTCGCACAATGCGCCGGACAAAGGGCCGGCTCAATTGCAACAACTGCCCGAAGGCATGCCGCCTGAAATGGAGGAGCTTTTTAAACGTTTCGGACAGGGTCAGGGCGGTGATTTAATGCCTAGAAACTCAAAAGCATTGGGTTCTGGGTTTATTTTGTCCAGTGATGGCTATGTATTGACCAATCATCATGTTGTCGACGATGCGCAAGAAATTGTCGTTAAATTATCTGATAGACGTGAGTTAGTCGCCAAATTGATCGGTTCAGACCCAAGCACCGATATTGCTGTATTGAAAATTAACGCGGTCAATTTACCGACCGTGTCTATTGGTGACGCCAACAAATTAAAGGTGGGGGAATGGGTATTGGCAATCGGCTCACCCTTTGGTTTTGATCAATCTGTCACTGCCGGTATCGTCAGTGCTAAAGGTCGAAGCTTGCCGGGCGGTAATTATGTCCCGTTTATTCAGACCGATGTTGCTATCAACCCCGGTAACTCCGGCGGGCCATTATTTAATATGGAAGGTAAGGTTGTGGGAATCAACTCGCAAATTTACAGTCAGTCCGGCGGTTATATGGGCTTATCTTTTGCCATCCCGATGGACGTGGTCATGAACGTGGTTGGTCAAATTAAAGCCAAAGGCAAAGTATCACGCGGCTGGTTGGGTGTGCAAATCCAAGATGTCACGCGTGAATTGGCCGAGTCTTTTGGTATGAGTAAACCACAGGGCGCATTGGTTGCTAAGGTTATTCCCGATAGTCCGGCGGAAAAAGCGGGATTACAGATTGGGGATGTCATCATTGAATTTAATGGCCATGTAATAGAAACCTCGGGTGAATTACCACCGATGGTAGGTATGACGCCGATTGATCAAGCCTCAGAGGTTAAATTTATTCGGCAAGGTGATAAGAAAACCGCGCCAATTACCATTGGTTTATTACCGGAAGAGGCGCAGTTAGCTGCCGATACCGCCGCACCTAAAATCAGTAATCGCTTTGGCGTTACGGTTACCAGCCTGAATGATGAGCAACGTGAACAATTGAAAATAAATCAGGGCGGCGTCTTAGTGCAGGAAGTGGCAAAAGGCCCTGGGTTAGAAGCAGGTATTCAACGTGGTGATGTTATTTTAAGAATTCAGAACGCCATGGTTGAAAATGTGGCTGATTTTGAAAAAATTGTTAAAAATCTCCCCGCCGGAAAATCAGTCGCATTATTAATTCAACGCCGTGATAGCCCAGTCTTTTTAGCGCTTAAAATTGATAAATAAGTTTATTTGTCGCTCTACTTCGCTGGCAGCATAACCGCCGACAGCGAATACGTCCCTTTGTTCAGCGGCAGCTGCGTTGCCGCTGAATACCTGCAACACTGAAAGCATATGATTATTATGCTAATCCAGCGCATATTTCGCACTAAGGTTTGATGAAACACTGGCGTTGACGCATTCTTTTGGTGACTATTCTGCTATAATTGCCGCGTGTAATACCGTTATCGCCATCCAGAAAAACGTTTTATCTTTTGTCTATGTGAATTTTTTGCATCCTGTGGCTAAATCCGCGTCTGCGGTTCCATACTCGGCGAACAACAGGTATCTAAGCACTTGCTTAAGTATCAAGCTGCATCTGCCGATGTGACACACGTTTAATTCTTCGTACTGCGTGGCATAACGCCTTAATAATCTCATCACAAGTTGACATTTAAGTGGATTTAAAACATATCAGAAACTTCTCCATTATTGCGCACATCGATCATGGTAAATCGACGTTAGCCGATCGGTTTATTCAATTGTGTGGCGGCTTGACCGATCGGGAGATGTCGGCGCAAGTGCTTGACTCTATGGATATAGAGCGTGAGCGTGGCATTACCATTAAGGCGCAAAGCGTCACGTTGGATTTTAAATCCAAAGATGGTGAGATTTACCAGCTTAATTTTATCGATACGCCTGGACACGTTGATTTTTCTTACGAAGTCTCAAGGTCACTGGCGGCTTGCGAAGGGGCGTTGTTAGTCGTGGATGCCGCACAAGGCGTGGAAGCGCAAAGTGTTGCAAATTGCTATACCGCTATTGAGCAAGGGCTGGAAGTTGTGCCCGTGTTGAATAAAATTGATCTGCCCTCTGCTGAGCCAGAACGGGTAATGGCAGAAATTGAAGAAGTCATCGGTATCCCCGCGGATGAAGCCCTGCAAATTAGCGCCAAGACGGGATTAGGCGTATTGGATGTGCTGGAACAGCTGGTGGTCAAAGTCCCGCCCCCACAAGGCAATCTTGATGGCCCGTTGCAAGCATTGATTATAGATTCATGGTTCGACAGTTATTTAGGGGTAGTCTCTTTGGTGCGGGTTATGCACGGCAGTATCCGTAAAAAACAGAAAATGACCATTATGTCTACGGGAAAATCGTTCCTTGTGGATAAAGTCGGTGTATTTACCCCTAAACGTGTTGAGCGTGACAGCTTAAATACCGGTGAGGTAGGTTTTGTTGTTGCGGGTATTAAAGATATTTTTGGGGCGCCCGTTGGTGACACCATCACCTTAACTGACAATCCCGCGTCAGAACCCTTAAGCGGCTTCCAAAAGGTACAGCCACGCGTATTTGCAGGCTTATATCCGGTCAGTACCGATGACTATGAAAGCTTGCGCGAATCCTTAAATAAGTTAAACCTGAATGATGCCGCCTTAGTATTTGAACCGGAAACATCAGAAGCGCTAGGCTTTGGCTTTCGTTGCGGCTTTTTAGGCATGCTGCACATGGAGATTGTGCAGGAACGGCTAGAGCGCGAATATGATGTTGATCTGATCACTACCGCGCCATCGGTTATTTACGAAGTTATTACGCAAAATGACCAGATCTTGATGGTAGATAATCCCGCTAAATTACCCGAACAAGGGTTAATTAAGGTGATTAGAGAGCCCATCATCCGCGCAAATATTTTAGTGCCGCAAGCCTACTTGGGTAATGTTATTACGTTATGTATTGAAAAACGTGGCGTACAAAAAGACATGCAGTATGTTGGACGGCAAGTATCATTACATTACGAATTGCCGATGAGCGAAGTGGTTTTAGATTTTTTTGATCGCTTAAAATCAGTGAGTCGTGGCTTTGCATCCTTCGATTACGAATTTTTACGCTTTGAAGAGGCGGCGCTGGTTAAGTTGGATGTACTGATTAATGCGGAGAAAGTCGATGCGTTATCCATCATTGTACATAGAGATTTAAGCAATACGCGTGGACGTGAACTGGTTGATAAAATGCAAGAACTTATTCCCCGGCAAATGTACGATGTTGCCATACAGGCGGCAATAGGCGCTAAAATTATTGCCCGCTCAACTGTGAAAGCATTGCGTAAAAATGTTACCGCGAAATGTTATGGCGGCGACATTAGTCGTAAGAAAAAATTACTGGAAAAACAAAAAGCAGGTAAAAAACGTATGAAGCAAGTGGGCAGCATTGAAATTCCCCAAGAAGCGTTTCTGGCGGTATTGCAGCTTAATAAAGAATAATAGTGCATTGCTACATTCTAATTTAAGCCCTTTTTTCCTTGCATCTATTTAAACAAACAACTCAATAAGTAACTCATGGATATTGATTTCTCTTTTTTTCTACTCATTGCCACGGTTGTTACCGGCCTTATTTGGGCGGGGTATTTGCTTTATCTCAAAAAAGTAGGGCGTGAATTTGATGAAACCACTGAGCCTTGGCTCATTGAAACCGCACGCTCATTTTTTCCGATTGTCTTAATCGTATTGTTGCTGCGCTCATTTTTAGTTGAGCCGTTTCGTATTCCATCTGGCTCAATGATGCCCACTTTATTGGTTGGTGATTTTATTTTAGTCAATAAATTTACCTATGGGATTCGTCTGCCGGTTATTAATACTAAAATCATCACGTTAAATTCACCGCAGCATGGCGACATTGTGGTGTTTCGTTTTCCAAAAGACCCCACTGTTGATTATATTAAGCGCGTCATTGGCTTGCCGGGTGATCGTATCTCGTATTACGATAAAACCTTGCGTATTAACGACAAGCCCGTTACACAAGCGTCTCTTGGTGTCTATCAGGGGGTTGGTCAAGGAGAAGATATGTCCGGCGCAGAACATAAGCGTGAAAATCTTGACTCTATTGAGCACGACATACTTATCAAAACTGGCGCGCCGTCTGTCGAAGGCGTCTACCAAGTGCCGGAAGGACACTATTTTGTGATGGGTGATAACCGTGATAACAGTAATGACAGTCGTTATTGGGGCTTTGTGCCTGAACAAAACTTAGTCGGCAAAGCTTTTTTTATTTGGATGAGCTGGGATCTTGATAACAAAGGCGTCGGTTTTGACCGAATTGGTACTGTTTTAAAATAACCATAAACACGAAGAGGTTGCTATGAGTTTAACGCCGAAGCGAGAAAAAGGTTTAACGTTTATTTCGTTAATATTTGTTTTAGGGATTGTTGGTTTTTTTGTGCTGTTGATATTAAAAATTGCACCCATTTATATGGATCATAGAAAAGTCGTTAGTTCTTTAAATGCATTAAAAGCGTCACCGGAGCTGCCTAACCAGTCAGCAGGAGAGATTAAAGTCAGTATTGCGAAACGTTTTAGCATGGATTATGTCAATGCCATTGACTATAACGATGTTAAAATTACTAAACGCGGCAGTTATGTAAAAGTTCAAGTCGCTTACGAAGTGGTAGAAAAAATTATGGGTAATGCCAGTGTTTTGGTTACATTTGATGATGTCATTGAAGTTGGAGAGGATAGTTAGTGATTAAAGCGTCAGAATTACTTTGCAATCAATTGGGATTGCAGTTTAACAACCCTGAACTTTTTGTAATGGCCTTAACCCATCGCAGCAAAGGCGCTAAAAATAATGAGCGGCTTGAGTTTTTAGGCGATGCTGTTTTAGGGTTTGTTATTGCACAGAAATTAACAGAATTATTCCCCGATGCCAGTGAGGGTGAATTGAGCAGGTTACGTGCCAGCTTAGTGAATCAAACCTCCTTGGCCAGCATAGCCAGAGATCATCAGCTAGGTGATTACTTGCTGCTGGGTTCTGGAGAATTAAAAAGTGGCGGGTATCGCCGAGATTCTATTTTATCCGATGCGCTGGAATCCATTATGGGCGCATTGCTGAAGGATCAAGGCATTATGGTTTGCCAAACGTGGATACTGCGCTTATTTGAAGAAAAATTAGCACAATTAACCTTGGAAAACTGGAGCAAAGACCCTAAAACCTTGCTACAGGAATTGATGCAAGCTAAGCAGCAAGAGCTACCGGAATACCGTTTGCTCAGCATGTCTGGACTGGCACATCAACAAACCTTCAAGGTAGAGTGCAAGGTTAAGTTACTGAACGAAACCACTGTATCAACGGGTATTTCAAGAAAAAGAGCGGAACAAGCCTCAGCAGAACAAATGCTGCAATTGTTGCAAAAGGATAAGAGGCCTAGTGAGAACCGCCTTTAATTGTTTAACAAAGGGATTAATAGTATGAATTGTGGCACAGTTGCGTTAATTGGTCGTCCTAATGTTGGCAAATCAACCCTCAAACCCTCATGAACCATCTGCTCGGTCAAAAAATCAGCATTACCTGCAGAAAGCCGCAAACCACGCGGCATCGTATATTAGGCATTAACACCACCGCCGCAGGGCAGGCCATTTATATGGATACGCCTGGCATGCATGAAGGAGCTGGTCGCGCGTTAAATCGTTATCTTAACCGTACCGCAGACACGACTCTTTTGGGTGTAGATGTTGTGGTGTGGCTGATTGATGGCCTGATGTGGCATGATTATGATGACATCATTTTTAAAAAGCTGGAACAAGCAGGTTTGCCCGTTGTTTTGGTGGTAAATAAAATTGATAAAATCAAGAATCGCGATACCGTCTTGGCTTTTTTTGAAACCGCGCAAAAACGCTATCCCTTTGCACATATCTTACCCATTTCTGCGCTAAAAAGAACCAATCTGGTGGAGCTTGAGACCGTTTTAATGTCCATGTTGCCAGAAGCAGATTTAATCTATCCTGCTGATCAAATTACTGACCGACCGGAGCGTTTTTTATGTGCTGAAATTGTGCGTGAAAAATTAACCCGGCGTTTAGGGGATGAATTGCCCTATTCGATAACCGTGGAAATAGAAAAGTTTGAAGAGCTGCCGACGATCAGTAAAATATACGCCATTATTTGGGTAGAACGCTTATCGCAAAAAAGCATTGTTATTGGCGCTCAAGGTGAAATGCTAAAAAGTATCGGCTCGGATGCGCGTAAAGATATTGAAAAACTATTGGATCAAAAAGTCTATCTACAATTGTGGGTAAAAGTTAAAAAAGGCTGGTCGGATAATGAGCGTGCGTTACAAAGCTTAGGATTTAATGACTGAAACCGTTGTTGAGTGTCAGCCGGGATTCATCTTACATCACCGTCGCTACCGAGAAACCAGCTTAATCTTAGAGGTATTCACGCGTGATTATGGCATTATTTCGATTTTAGCCAAGGGCGTTAGAAAAGCCAAGTCCAGAACGGCAGGATTGTTGTTACCGTTTAAAGCATTAAGCGTTTCTTATTGCGGTAAAGCAGAACTCAAGACCTTGACGCAGGTTGAGGCACAGCCCATTCACACTGACTTAACGGGGCTTGCGCTGTATTGTGGTTTTTATGTTAATGAATTAATCGGGCGTTTTTGCCATAAACACGATCCGCATCCTGAGGTTTATGCTGATTATCGCGATTGTTTAATGCAATTAACCCGTGTGATGCGTGAGACTGAAAATCCTGCTGGTTTCACGCCTTTATTGCAGGTAGAAGCAGTCTTGCGCTTGTTTGAACTCAATCTTATGCAACACATTGGTTTAGCATTATTAACCGAGTACGATGCCCATACCGAAGCACCCATTAACACTGACGCACAGTATTTTTTTCAGGCTGAGCGAGGGGTCATTGAACATGTCGCCGGAACGGTCAGCGGCAAAACCATCCAAGCAATAAATGACAAAGTATTTACGGATACTCAGGCACTCAGCGAAGCCAAATACATCATGCGCAATGTCATTAATTTTCACCTACAGGGTAAGCCGTTAAAAACGCGCGCCATTCTTGCAAAAATCTACCAACAACTCTAATGTATGCAGAAAAATCTTATTTTACTGGGCGTTAATATTGATCATATCGCCACCGTTCGGCAGGCGCGCGGAACGATTTACCCTGATCCTGTACAAGCTGCGCTGGTGGCAGAACAAGCCGGCGCTGATGGCATTACCGCACATTTACGGGAAGACCGTCGGCATATTCAGGATAGCGATATTTTACGTTTAAAAGAGGTGCTACAAACGCGCTTGAACTTAGAAATGGGCGTCACCGAAGAGATGCTGCGTATTGCCTTGCAAGTACAGCCATTTGCCTGTTGTTTGGTTCCAGAAAAAAGAGCGGAATTAACCACCGAAGGCGGACTGGATGTTGTCGCTAACTTTACTGCAGTGCGTGGTGCTTGCCAACGCTTAGGGGATGGCGGGATCGAAGTGTCGTTGTTTATTGATCCTGAAGCCGCACAAATTGATGCGGCGCTTAAAGCGGGCGCGCCCGTTATTGAATTACATACCGGCGCTTATGCCGATGCCAGTGGTCGCGCGCAACAACAAGTAGAGCTGCAACGCATTCAACACGCCGCACACTACGCTAAGCAATGTGGTTTACAGGTCAACGCAGGGCATGGTTTAAACTTCTACAATGTTGAAGCCATTTGTCAGATTCCTGAGCTTGTTGAGCTGAATATCGGGCATTCAATCATTGCTCAAGCACTGTTTTCCGGCTTAGCACAGACCGTAAAGGATTTGAAACAAGTGATGCGGGCGGTTAGACGGTAAGTCCTCGTTGCATTGTTCTTAAGTTAAAGCGCGAGAACGACAGACAGATGAAATGGGTTTGAACTTTAACCGTGTATCTATCCTGAACTCAACAACCTCTATTATTTTTTTAAAAGCTTTTGATAGTAGCTATCTATATTTTTGCAACTAATAATCATAGGCTTTTGAAGATTTTCTAGGCTAGAAATCAATATGCGATCAACCGATTGACTTAATTCATCTAAGATTCTGCTTTTTATATTGATGGTAGCTTCACTCAAAAAGGCCAAAGTAATCAATCTATCTTTTATAGGATTTTGATATAAATCAATATCAACGACTATAATATAGTTTTTTGTAGCTTTTTGATATTGTTCGCGTTCTGATTTTTTACATTCAAATTCTTTCAGTTTTGTCAGTAAGGTCAAAACAAATAAACTATCTCTTATTTTTTCAGTCAAACCAAACTTTTCAACTTGATAGCTTATTTCTTTGTCAATATCTGGTTTATCTTGGTTGTACTGAATGAATTTTTTAAATCCCTTTAATTCTATGAAGTCTATACGATCCAACAAAGGTAATATTTTTAGTGCGTCAGCCGATTTTGGTTGTTGTAATTTTGTTATGTTGGACAGTATTTCTTTGGTTTTGTCAAAATCAATAACCTCTAATTTTGAGTTAGAACAACAACTCTTTTCTAATTGACCTATTGGCATAAAATAAAAAAAATGCCCATTAATTCCAAATTCTATTAGTCTTTCAAGCATGCCTGTTAATCCCAAACCAAATTATGTAATGGTTCGGCTAGTTTAATGAATATCTTATTAATATCTTCGCTAACATCATTTATGTCAGAAACTACGCCATCACTCTCTGTAAGATAATAAGTAGTTCTATTTTGCACTCCAAATTCTTCACTGAAAGTACTTAATGCTTGTATTATTTCTGGACTATGTGAAGTCAATAAAACTGGAATATTATTTTTCACTAAAGTTACTATTAATTTGGCATATTCTACTTGCCACTTCGGATGTAGATGAATTTCTGGCTCGTCAATAATAAGCAAACTTCTTTCATTAAGAATACTTGCCTGAATCAACAATTGAATAATACCAAATGCTTTTAAACCGGTTGCCGTATTAATGGATTTGAAATTCGTGTTCCCGTTTTTATTAAAGTAGAAGTCTCTATCTTTCTTTTCAAAGGTAAATCCTGATCCTTTTGTTATTTTAGTAATATCAGCTAATAAGCTGTCCAAATTATCTTCAAATAAACGCTTTTGTTGAAAAGAAAAATATTGTGCATTTTCTAGTTTTGAAATTAAGTCTTTTACATGTAATGCCACCTTTGGATTTGGTCGACTAGATTTTAATGATCGCTCACGACTGTCTTCCATTTCAAATAGAGTCGACGCAGAACGGATTAAATCATACATTTGCAAAAAAATAGGCGTTTCAATAAGAGTAACGTCATTAAAAGTTAAGTCGTCATATAGCTTCAGATCGTCAATTTTATTGTCTTTTATAGCGATATCGAATATCTTATTTGGCCCTTCCGAAAGATTAATATGAGAGGCTAAAGTAGAGTTTTTTGGAGTTAATTCAAAATAAAATTCAGAAACAAAAGCCTTGGCTAATGCTCTTTTAATACTTGACTCTTTATCTTCATCTTCTGAGTATATTTTTTTTATTAATTCGAGATCAGCAATAACATTAACTGCGTCAATTTTTCTTAAGAGAATGATTTTATGATCAATTAGGGCGATCGGGTCGTCAGCTTTTTTAAACTCCCTCAAAAAAACAGGTGGAAAAAACGCATCTCTAATTTCCATATTCTCTTTAAAATCATACTCTTTACGCAGTTGAAAATAAATTTTTTCAATTAATTCAAAAACTCTATCTGACTTGCTTTCATTCAAATCCTGCTCATAACGGTTAAAGGCTTTAATTAAAGAAAATATGAGTTTTCCTACAGTGCTTTTACCCGTATCGTTTTCTCCAGCGATAACAGTCAATCCATCTAGTTTAATATCCGCGTGGCGTATCATGCCTATATTTTCTAATTTTAATTTCATACTTTATAAAATTCTTCGTCCTTATAAAGGATTGCATTATTGAGGTTGCCAGAAAGGTTATTTTTCAATATTTTTTAGCGATTATTAAGCGTCAGCGAGAATGCGCTTCTATGCTCTGCGCATTACAGCGCCTGACTACTCACTCGATGCCGTTTTCTTACCCACCCCAAACGATTCCAGTAACAGCAGCGCAACCCCTAGTGTAATGGCTGAATCGGCGATATTAAACGCTGGCCAATGCCAGTTTTGATAATACACATCCAAAAAGTCAATAACATAGCCGTACGCCAAGCGATCATACAGGTTGCCGATTGCTCCACCTAACACCAGTGACAAGGCGGCTGCTAATAGTGTCTCAGTTTTTTGCAAGCGGCTTAACCAAACCGTCAGTACCACGCTAATGATCAAGGCCATTGCGGCAAAAAACCAGCGCTGCCAGCCGCCCGCTTCGCTTAGAAAACTGAACGCCGCACCGTTATTGTGTACATACAGTAAATTAAACATTGGCAGCAAGGGGATGGATTGATACAGCTGCATCACCTCTGCCACCACTAATTTACTGGCCTGATCTAAAATCAGCACCAATACTGACAACCACAACCATTTCAACATAACATTCTCTTTAAGCGTAAAGGCGTACTTCACCTGTGCCGGCTACGTTATCAACGCAACGACCACACAGTTCAGGATGCTCAGCATGGCTACCAATATCGGCACGTTGATGCCAACAACGGACGCATTTTGGCTGAGAAGAGGCCGTGACTTTTAAGCGTAGACCGCTTATTTCCGTCTGGATAGCATCGCTGGGGGCTTCTGCGATAGGCGCAATGGTTGCGAGCGATGTAATCAATACAAAATGCAATTCGCTTTCCAGTTGTTTTAACAGCGGGTATAGCCGCTCATCCGCATATAACTGGACGCTTGCATTAAGTGATGAGCCGATCTCGCCTTTAGCGCGATGCTGTTCTAATGCTTTGCTAACCGTGGTACGCACCTCCATGAGGGTATTCCAGAAGTCACGCCCCATAAGCTCTTGTTCTTGCAGGTTGAACAAGCCGTCATACCACGTTTCTAAAAATACCGACTCGGCGCGGTTACCGGGAATGCTTTGCCATATTTCATCCGCTGTGTAGCTAATGATAGGTGCAAGCCAACGGGTTAACGCTTCAATAACATGGTACAAGGCCGTTTGCGCGGAACGTCTGGCGAGGCCGTCGGCTTTTGCGGTATATTGCCGATCTTTGGTGATGTCTAAGTAAAAGCCACCCAAATCCAATGAGCAAAAATGCAGGATTTTTTGCGTCACTACTTGAAATTGATAGCTGTCGTAGGCCGCTTTAATTTCTTCTTGTAAAACAGCCGCACGATCCACTACCCAACGATCTAACGCCAGCATTTCGTCTGGTTTAACACTATGAAGAGCAGGATCAAAGCCATCTAAATTGGATAATAAAAAGCGTGCTGTATTACGTATACGCCGATAACCGTCTGCGGTACGATTCAAAATCTCATCCGATACGGTCATTTCGCCGCGATAATCCGTTGCGGCAACCCACAGCCGTAGCACGTCAGCCCCTAAGGCATTCATTACGGTTTGCGGTGCAACCACATTACCCTTGGACTTGGACATTTTTTTGCCTTCGGCATCCACCGTAAAGCCGTGTGTTAACACTGCCTTATAAGGCGCAATACCTTGCATCGCAATGGATGACAGTAAGGAGGATTGAAACCAGCCGCGATGTTGATCAGAGCCTTCCAAATATAAATCAGCAGGAAAGCGTAAATTTTCGCGTCTGTTTAAAACGGACGAATGGGTTACACCGGAATCAAACCAGACGTCCAGTGTATCGGTCATTTTTTGATAGTGTTCTGCTTCTGCGCCCAGTAATTCTGTGGCATCTAAAGAAAACCAGGCTTCTATGCCCGCTTGTTCAATGCGTAAGGCCACGGCTTCAAGCAATTCATCGGTACGCGGATGTAAGGCACCCGTTTCTTTATGCACAAATAATACAATAGGTACGCCCCAAGTGCGCTGTCTGGATACGCACCAATCAGGACGACCATTAATCATGCTTTCAATGCGCGCCTGACCCCAATCGGGAATCCATTGCACCTGTTTAATGGCTTGCAGGGCATCTTCACGCAGATGCTGTTTCTCCATGGAGATAAACCATTGCGGCGTCGCGCGAAAAATAATCGGGGTTTTATGCCGCCAGCAATGCGGATAGCTGTGCAGTAAGGCTTGGTGGTGTACCAGTTTGCCACGCTCTTGTAACACCTCGACGACATGTGCATTGGCATTAAACACATGTTCGCCCGCAAACAACTCAGTACTGGGCAAGAAAACACCGTTATCGCCGACGGGGCAATCAACAGGCAAGCCATACTGTTGTCCAACAATATAATCATCCTGACCATGACCTGGAGCCGTATGCACCGCGCCCGTACCTGCTTCGGTGGTGACATGCTCGCCCAACACAATCGGCACTTGGCGATCATAAAAAGGGTGTTGCAATAATTGATTTTCTAATGCCTCGCCTTTGCAATAGGCAATGACGTGATAATCATCAATGCCGTAACGCAGCATGGCATCCTTTAGTAATGCTTCTGCAATCACCAAACGCTCAGGTTGACCGTCCTGTTCACACTGCACGACTGCGTAGTCAAGCGCGGCATTTAAAGCGACTGCTTGATTAGCGGGTAATGTCCAAGGCGTTGTCGTCCAGATGACCACGGATAGCTCGCCTTCACCATGGTGTTCCGGTGAATGATGGCAGCTTTCCATAAACATAGTGCTATCAACCACCTTAAAACGAACGTCAATGGCGGGAGAATGTTTGTCTTCATATTCTACCTCCGCTTCCGCTAACGCAGAGCCACAATCCGTACACCAATGTACGGGCTTTGACCCTTGGCTTAAATGCCCGCGATTACTGATTTTCCCTAGCGCCCTAACAATGTCAGCTTCAACCCCATAACTCATGGTGAGATAAGGATTTTCCCAGTCGCCTAAAATGCCTAAACGGATAAACTCGTCTTTTTGAGTACCCACTTGTTTTTGCGCGTACTCACGACAGGCTTTACGAAAATCTGCCGCAGAAACCTTAACACCTGCCTTGCCAATTTTCTTTTCGACCATTAACTCAATCGGCAAGCCGTGGCAATCCCAACCAGGAATGTACGGTGCATCAAAACCACTGAGGGTTTTTGACTTAATAATAATGTCTTTTAACACCTTATTAACCGCATGGCCGATGTGAATAGAGCCATTCGCATACGGAGGGCCATCGTGCAAAATAAACTGCGGTGCGCCAAGGCGCGCCGCCCGAATTTTTTGATACAGTTCAGCCTTAGTCCATTGCTTTAAACGTTCTGGCTCACGCTGGGCTAAATTAGCCTTCATGGCAAAGGGTGTATTTGGTAAGTTAAGGGTCTGTTTGTAGTCCATCGTAGGGTATCGGTAAGGTATAAATCAGCAAAAAATGAATGCCTCACACAGCAGGAGGCACGATAATAAGTAGTCATGCTCAGAAACACACCCCTGCTGCACAAGGCGGACGGAACAATGATGGCATGATAGGTTACATCTTATGTATGTCCCGCTTCAAGTAGAAAGGAAAAAAGCATTGGCGGCGATAGCATCCTTTGCAATTTGTGCCTTAAGATCATTTAAAGACGCAAAGTGCTGTTCATCACGTAATTTTTTCATAAAATGGACTTCTACTGCTTGCCCATAACAATTGTCATCAAAATCAAATAAGTGCGTTTCAAGAATAACGTTTTTTTCGCCCGTAACTGTCGGACGTGTGCCGACATTGGCGACACCGCGGATCTGTCGGCCATTAAGACCCGTCATCAGCACCGCAAAGACGCCGCTAAGAGGACTATTTTTTCGGGATAGCTGAATATTAGCCGTCGGATAGCCCAGCGTTCTACCCAGTTGCTCGCCTTTAATTACTCTACCGCAGATGGAATAGGGTCGCCCTAATAATTGTTCAACCTTCGCCAAATCTCCTGAGGCTAGCGCTTGACGAATAGCCGTACTGCTCACACGTAAACCTTCTACTATAGTGGAGCAAGTATCTTCAACGGTAAATCCGTAACGTAACCCTGCTGCTTGTAATAACGCAAAATTACCACGCCGAGCTTTGCCAAAATGGAAATCATCCCCAACCACTAAGTGCTTAACGTTTAATTTTTCGAGCAGAATGTGCTGAATGAATGCGTCAGCCTCTAAATTGGCAAAGTGCTGATTAAACTTGAGTACTAATAAGTCATTTACTGGCAATCTGTTAAATTGGCTCACTTTTTCACGTAAGCGCATCAGGCGGGGTGGGGCATCGGCCTTTAAAAAATACTCTAGCGGCTGTGGCTCAAAAATCATCACCACGACAGGTAAGTTTAACGTTTTAGCGTGTTGCGCTAGTTTATGAATGACCGCCTGATGCCCTAAATGTACGCCATCAAAATTGCCAATGGTTAATAAACAACCTTGCTGTAATGGCTCTAAGTGCGTTAAACCCCTAATGACCCGCATGTTTCTCGACAATAAACCCAAAGGTTCAATTCTACCATCAACTGCGCGGCTTATAACGATAAATTAAGGGGTATTTTGTGCATCACGTTGTGAGAATGGTAAAGAGGGAGGTTTTTTTCGAGCGAAGTGGAATGCATATCCAATAGGTGAAGTGCCAACAGATTATAAAACCTTAACTAACGTTGCCACGGCACTGACGGCGATGACCATCAACGTCCCTAATTTGATGGTCATGCGCTGTTCAAGTTGAATGCGCCTTGAGTCGAGTCGATCGCCTAGCCTCTCTTCAAGATAGTAATCAACCCCGTTAATCTACTGGCAGCGATTTTTGCGGAGGTGTTAAGTGTCCAACCAACTCACCCGCTGGTGTAAAAGCTAGGATAATATCGTGGTACTTGGCTTTTAATAGGTAATACTGTAATTCATACACAGTATGCTTAGACTCGCTCAGTAATTTATCCAGTTGCGGGCGTAAAGTGGGCGTATGCTCAAGCGCCTTATCAATCGGTAATTGCTGTGATGCGATTTCAGCAAAATGCTCAACTAACGGCCGATAGAGATCCGTCTGGTGGTGCGGGGGTATTTCACTGTCTTGTATTTTGGATAACAACTGCTTTAACCCCTCAACATCTTTAGGTTTTTCGACGTAAATAAGTGGAGGGTTAAGTTTACTAAGCTGCTGTAACTGCTCAAGCGGATAGTTATAGCGGTTTAGATCTATTGCGGCAACCGTCATAAAGCTATCTTCCCAAAATACCACCGCCACTGGGCGCTGTTGATAAATTGTAAAAATCCCCCAAACTAATGCTGCTGTTTGGAAAAAGGCAATCACAGCTAAATCCATACTCAACACGCGTGCTGATTTTTGAGGATTAAAAATAATCAAAGTTAACAATGGCCCCAACACAACGTCGATAGCCGCGGCTATTTTCAGCCCTTGCCATCCACCTGAAGCCGTAAAGTAAGGCTCGGGATACCAAAGCGTAAATAATATAAAAAAAATAATTGAAAAGATCGTAAGGCTTAAGCAAAAATGAATAAGACCTGCTTTGACGCGTGTAATGCTATGCATAGTATTAATGTTAATTAAAGTAATGAATAAAGGGTTGTTTTAGGTGCTGAATAATGAGAGAACGAAAAATCCACCCTCACAAAATGCAGCCATCGAATCACTGTAAAGTGTAGACAACGATAATACAAATTCAATAGTGAATCATGCAAAGTGTCGTTCGATGTTAATTTTTATCCGCCAAATAACCGGATGGATTAACTGTTGATTACCAATAATAATGTTGCTGACTTAATTGCTTTTTTAGCCATAAAGGTAACTTTTTGCCATAAAAACCTACCCTATACCCTAACCACTTTATAAGAGATTGACCTATTGCATAAGGGATTAATCTTGGCCGTTCTATCCATAGCTTTTTAATTAAAGCCGTTACAAATCCCATACCTCTTTTCTCTGCCTGCCCGACTAATTGTTGAATAATCGGATATTCCGCTCTAACATACCCCGTATCAAAATAGCGTTGAAACTCCTGCCATAAGGTATAGCGGTGAGAATGTATAACAACGGCATCGGGAACATAAGCAATTTTGTAGCCCTTCTGTAGCAAATCAGCAACCGCGAAATAATCTTCATTGGTTAATACACGTTTAAAACCACCCACTTCATCAAGCGCTGAGTTTCTATAAGCAGCACAACTGTTGGAACAAAAAAAAGTATATACACCAAATTGATTAACGTCACCGATGCTACGTACTTGAGCCTCTACGCCATAATTATACTCACGTGGGAACGCTTCAAATATATCCGCGTTATCCTGCGGAATTTGGCGACCATAGCTGACTGCAATGGTTTTATCGGCTATCAATGGTGCAACCAATTTTTCAATTAAATCAGTTGAAGTTGGCAGCGCATCTTGGGTTAAAAAAACGGTAATATCATGCGGGTATTTTTTTCGTGCAAACTCCCTTGTTGCACCATGATTAAAATCAGATTGTGGAATAACGATGATTTCGGCAGCGTATTGCCGAACAATATTGACAGTATCATCAGAGGAAGAGGAATCAATGACTAAAATATAAACGTTATAAGGGCTGCTTTTAATGCTAGTCAGCAGTGTAGCAATAAACAGTTCGGCATTATATGTTGGAATAAAAACATTGATGGAAGGACGCGGCATAATAGAGGCTGTATTATAAATAACCATCAGTTGGCTTACATTTCATAGGTGTGCATAACAGATGCTATCTATATCAATCATCTTGAAAAACTAAGAAACCTTTTATCCTTGATGTGGTAGACAAATAGCGCTTTTTTAATTCTAC
The DNA here is from genome assembly GCA_026398935.1 of Methylococcales bacterium. Lineage (GTDB taxonomy): Bacteria > Pseudomonadota > Gammaproteobacteria > Methylococcales > Methylomonadaceae > SXIZ01. The sequence goes on along the minus strand of JAPLRW010000271.1, from coordinate 8,088 downwards.
TGAATCCATTTTTAAAACAGCCAGCAGCATCATAAGCACATGATATATTATTACTTTTAGGTATAATGTAAAAATATAAAAGGATATATTTTTTTTACAAAATGCACCAAAACCGAGGCCATAGTTCACTACTTTCTCAGGCGACATGGTTTTAATATTCAAGGGGGGATGAGACACTTTTATATTGGGATAATAATACATTGCGCCGGGATTTTCTCTCAGCAGTGACAAAATATAATCAGCGTCTTCATAAGAACCAAATTTATTACCAATCCCTAGGCGAACATCAAAATAAGTGTTCTTGCATTTTGTAAAAACAGTAATTGAAGAATATAAAGTAAAGAAATTCATGCTTGATAATTTCACAGTATTGTCAGGCCATTTTCTAATGATTTTATGACCATTAACATCAATAATCTGACCTAGAAGAGTAGTCACTCGATCATTTTCTAAAAATAATCTATGAACCTCTGCTAATGTATTCGGATAATACGTACAATCATCGTCTGGAAAGCAAAGAATACTACCTTTAGCGCTTTTTATACCAATATTTCTATTAAGGCTGAGTCCAAGCGTTGTAGATTTAATGTGTATGATTTTTAATTGTGACTGATACTCTGCTACGATAATATCAAGCAATCCATCACTATTTTGGTCAACAATAATTAATTCTATTTTTTTAATATCAAAATCTTGAACGACTAGGCTTTTAATAAAACAGGCCACCTCTTCTTTCCTATGATAAGTAGCCATTATTAGGCTAACTATAATATCAGCTTTATTTGATGTTGAATGGGCCATTGTCTAATACGCTTTAAAAATAAATTTTATGAATTAAGGTTCAGTAATTTTGGAAATATAGTCAAATCCATATCTTTTTAACAATCTTAAATAAGGTTCGACTTTTCTTTTCGAGAAGTTATTTACAAAGTACATTTCATCATGAAGCCGAATAGATTTTATACACATTAAATCAGAATCAGTTTGATTATGTCGTCTATACAATACACCATTAACACCAACGTTTATTAAGGTTGAGTGTTGTAAAATGTCGCAAAAAAATAACAAGTCGCTAGTCCATTTAAAATTGGAATTAAATCGTCTTTCTCCAATAGCGTCACGGCGCAGCATTGCCATTGAAGGGCCGCCAATAAGATTTTTTACTTTAGTAGCACACGTTTTAATAACATGTGCTCCTTTGACCTTGCCTTGTAAAATTTTTGAATGGGCTGTAACGTGTAAAGTTGAGTCAGTAATGAGATAATTACACGTTGCAATACCACACTCTGGATTATTCTTTAAAGCGTTTAGCTGTAGCGCCAGAATTCCAGGCAATAAAACATCGTCAGCAGATAATAACTTTAGATATTCTGTATCCGCCATATCTAAACAAAAATTGTGATTAGGTATCCCTCCAATATTGACGGGATGTTTTATGTAGCTGACGCCTTTTTCAGTATAGTTGGACACTATCTCTTCTGTATTGTCCGTTGAATAATTGTCTACAACGATAATTTTTAACAACGGTATCGATTGCAATAAAACAGATTCAATTGTTTCTCTAATATACTGCCCACAATTATAAGTGGGTATGAAAACACTCAAGCTCATTTATATAGACCTATTGCAGTATAGTTATATCAATAAAGGGATCGTTTTTCATTAATTATCCCGTACGATAATAGTTTAAGGGACGATGTTTATTGTTTCTGGCCACCACTGGCGACGTTTTCTTAAAAAGACTGCCGTACCACCAAACAATCCGATCACTATGGCAGTAGAAGCATAAGCTGCGACAGCTCCCTCTGCCCCATAAATAGGCACCAATAGTAGAGCAAGACAAGCCGTAACGATACCACTTGCGATAGACAGCGCCATAAATGGCTCTTGCTTATGAGCACGCAGATATGATGCCTCTGCAAAAACAATATGATTTGCAAGGCATACTAAAGCAAGCCCTCCTAAAAGAGGTAGTGGGAGTAACCGTTGCACAAAGACTGACCCGATCGTATCAAGATACCAAAGTACGCATCCAATAATAAGTAGCGTTATGCTTAATGCAATCATCGATATAAAAAGTGCTCTAAAAAATAAGGCATCGAGCTGCTTGGGTTGTCGTTTCGCGATTAGTTGACCGAATATAGGTGCTTTAGTGTTTATCCAAACCAGTGCAGTCCCATTCAGCGTTGAAATAATTTGTAGGCTAATACCCATTTGCCCAGCAAGCTTCGATCCATGGGTGGCAAATAGTAACGGATTGAAAAGATTGAAGATAAAATAACCGCTCATCCAGCTTAGGGCAATTCGCCAATGAAATGGCCATATTTCATGCCGCCAACTCATGCCTGGCAATTTGGAACGATGCTTCAGCAGATCAATTAAAAACCACCGATAGTTACCTGCCAGCCAGACAAGCGTTATAGCGAGCAACACAGCACTATTACCGACCAAAGCGTACAATCCAAGCCCTTGGCTTAAAGACAGTAATACAACCGTCCCCGTTAAAATCGATTGTAACAGTTTCAGGATAGCCACTTGAGCTATCTGACCACATCCTTCAATCAATGCAACGACACTACTGCCTATTAAGTTTAGTGCCGTAAATATGACCAACAGTGTCCAAGGTAAATATATTTCAGTCGATGTAATGCCTGTCTCCGCCGTTCTGTCGAAAAAAACCATTCCTATCGGTATTAAAAACCCCATCATTAATAACGCCGCAATACCAAACCACGTCAGACCAAAGCCTATAAGCGACTGTAATCGCCGTTTTGCAAGTTCCGAGCCACCGATAGTGCCATCCGATTGCCAAGAAAGATGAATCATTTCATGGCTAGCAAACTGTACGATAGCGAAATTAAGCCCCAGTTCAACAAATATTTGTAGTGCAATAAGGCTATTGAAGGTGTAGTAATAGCCCTGAAGGGTTGGGGACAAAAAATGGCTAATACAGTAGATCGTTAACAGTCCTACACCGACAGACCAAGACCTCGCGAGTAATGTATAAAACACTGCACGGTCAATACCTAAACGATTAGCCATTGCTTGCACAGTATTTCCTTTCATAAGTATTAATAATTATGGGCAATCACTCTGCCACAGGTGTGTATCGATATTTTCTCAATCGACGTTATGCACAGGTTTCCAGTCTAAACAGCGTATTTTGCCAATCTATGTACCAAATCCGTCAGCTAAAATGACGCTAAGCTCATGGTGGTCAATATGCATTGTCATGCACAAACCCTTTGCACAACGTTAGCAAAATAATCTTCAAATCAAACCACAGCGACCAATGTTCAATATAATACAAATCGTAGTCTACTCTGGTTTTTATACAAGTATCGCCACGCAAGCCATTGATTTGCGCCCATCCGGTAATGCCAGCTTTTACTAAATGTTTTTTCATGTAACAATCAATTTCATATTTAAATTGATCGACAAATACCGTGCGTTCTGGTCTTGGGCCAACAATCGACATGTCGCCTTTCAGCACATTAATAAATTGCGGCAACTCATCCATACTGGTTTTGCGTAAAAAATGCCCTATTGGTGTCGCTTGTTTACTGCGTGCCCCGCCCCAGACAGGCGCGCCTTTTTGATTATCGGCATCAACCGCCAAGGTTCGAAACTTTAACATCTTAAAGCGCTTACCATTCCAACTGATACGTTCCTGGCTATAAAATACCGGCCCTTGAGAGGTTAGCTTAACGGCAAGACTAATCAATACCAGCAAAGGACTAATCAATAACAAAATCAGCAGAGACAGCAGCTTATCTTCTATCCATTTGCCGATAAGGTTACCGCTTTGCATTGGTGAAACAGACATGTTGATAATAGGAATACCATCAATTTGTGTAACAGATTGGTTTAGCAAGCGTAAGCTAGACATATCCGGCACCATGAGGACATTGGTCGCAACGGTATGTAATTGGTGACAAAGCTTTTCGATCACGTCTATTTCTTTTAACGGCAGCGTGATCCACACTTGGTCAATGGCGTTTTTTTCCACGTATGCAGCCATTTCAGCGAGTGAGCCCAATTTTTTTAGGCCACTAACGGACTGTACTTGCACCGTGTCACTAAAAAAACCAACGATATTTAATCCTAACCAAGTAGATGAGGCGATTTTTTCGGCAATTTGTCGACTAAGCCTACCATCGCCAACCAACACAATATACCGCTGGTTAAAACCATTTTGTCGCAAATAACGCAATGTTAATCTTAATATGATACGGAAAAGCACTAACCCCGCAAAGGCTAATGCAAACCAGGCGGCGAGCCAATGCCGAGAGAAAGCGACCGAGGTTTTGGTAAAGACGATAAACACCAGTACTCCCAACATGGCGGATGCCCAGCTAAAAAACAGGGTACGAATCTCTTCATAAATGCTTTCGCCACGCCAGCGCTTATACACGTTAAATACCGGAAACCACCATGCGCTAAAAACAAAACCTAAACTGATAGCGGTTAAATAATTCGGTGGCAATAAACCTGTATAGTCTGGAAAGGTTTTAAACGGTTCTAACACTAAGAACCCTAGCCAACCACCGCCACAAATAATTAACCAATCTAACAGTTTAACAATAAAAACCAATAGACTGGCGTGTTCCTTTAGCTGTCCTATTTTAGCCATTATAAACCTCGTGCTTGTTTAATTTGCTTGCCGCTAATGCGGTGTGGCTGTTTTCGTTAAATGACGAGCCGACTTGGCATCTATTTTTGTTTAGACCGTTAGCCTAAACCTCATCTGATTTTTAGGTTTACCGTTCAAGGATAAACTCGCCGCCGTCGCTGATTTTTTTTAATTCCAGCAATTTGTTAATTTCGCGCTCAATTTTAGGGCTATCCTCCGTCTTTCCTACTTGTTGATTTACTTGTAATTGATGCGTCAAAAAAATAATACCATTTTGGTATAAGCCTGCACTGTAACGTCCCCACGCACCCCAAAGTATAGTCAACGCTTGTTCACTTTGTTGGTGTTCATATAAATAAGTTGCAAAATCATCACGAATTTTTAAAGAATCTGGCGTAAGCATAAGTGCATGTTGATAATTACGCTTAATTTGGCTGTTATTGATCTGTTGAGAATCAGCAGCTCTTAATAACTCTGCTTTTGCAACATAGTTAAGTGGATTAAGTGAGGACTTATAAATGGCCTGGTCAATTAAATCCCCGGCCATCGCATTGATTTCTTGTTTATCTGCTAGTGATATATCCGCTTTTTTGAGCAATTCTGTTAACTGTAGGCTTTTTTGATAATCAAAGGTATCAAAAAAAGGCAAAAACAGTTGTGCTCTCCACGCATAATCTAATTTATCGGCTGGATTGCTGGTGTTTTGAGCTTTATTGGCATTTACTAAAGCAAACAAAAGGGAGCCAAGTAGCAACACTGCTGGCAAACTAAAGCCTGAAACAATACTGTAATAGCGCTTAGCGGTCATTATTTGTGCTGGAATAAAAGATGATTGCTCGGCGTAAATATAATTTAAGGCGCATCCCGCGTATAGTCCCAACAAAATTTGAATAGGTAACTGATACAAATTGAAATTAACGGTTGAATGCACTAGCATTCCAATACAAGCAGACAGTAAGGCATAATTGTAAAAATGCGTTGCCGAAAATTTACCGTCGGATGCTAGCTTTAACAGCTTAAGTAAGCAAAGGATTAAGCTGATGACAAAGCCCAAAAATAGCAATAATTAAGCCACTCACCGAGTAAGAACCCTGTGGCTAAAATGGCGTACAGTTTTAAAAGACTGGCGATTGACATTTTATAACGCAACGCCAAGGTGCTGATCAGTATTAAGCCAAGTAACAGAGATAAAAATGCACCACGACTGAGCGTCAGGTTAATGGCAACACATAACAGACCGCAGCAGATACCCATAAAAAGGCTGTTATATTGCTGTTTTTGGACGATTAAAAATTGTCCACATAAAGGTAAAAGCACCATCGTTAAAAAAGCCGCATGGGTATTCCAATCCAGAAACAAGCCAGCGGGACGGTTAATTTTTAAGATGAGCGCTTGGTATAGCGTCAATATCGACAACAAAAATGCCAGTAGCAACAGGAGTTGCATTTGTATTTTGGTTTGTTCGGCTGAATAGGTGTAAGCAACGACAAGTGCGAGTAAGCCACCGATGAACGGCATCAAGGTCAACAGGCTAGTGGCTTGTGCGCTAGACCACAATACCGAAAAACTCGCCCAGACAATAAAGGCGAGGTAAAAAAATGTGCAATAATTAAGGGGTAAGCGGGTGCGCTTATTATAATGGCTATACAAATAATAAATAATGAGCAGCAGTAGTAATATTAATGAAACATTTTCTAACATTAATACGAGGCTATTACTGGTCTTACTTGTTAGGCTAACCAGCAATGACGCTGTGAATAATACAGGCATACGGCTGGATCTGAATGAACTTTTTGTAAAGAAATTTATTAATGACATAGCGTAGGTCTGCAGGATAAGTTCAAAAAATCGAAAATCCTATTACACAACTATCGAAATACATCCAATAGCATATACATTTAAAAATGCGTCTAAAATCTACAGCTACCGATAAATAATTAGCTGAATGATTTCAAGAGTGATGTGACAAGATTTTTGAGTGGCTAGGCTATTAGTGATGCAGTCGCGTACCCGTGAAAATAGCGCATTATTTTAAAATATACCGTAAAGAAAGGGGGGTAGCTAAATAGACATTTTTCCTAAATAAAGTTAGAGCGCCGCACCGTGCTAAATGGCAGTAAGTTGTAGGGAGGCAATCCTGAGTGATTGCCCTTTATACAAATACGCCGTTAGATATAAGGGCAACCACACAGGGTCGCCGCTACAGTATCGCCATAAAATACAGCTTTTATATTTAAGAAAGGTGTCTGTTTTATTCTCTTGTGGTGGGCGCATCTATACTAAATGATGTTCTTTATTTTAGTATGACTCAAGAAAACGACAGGCATTAATGCCGACCTGTTCATCAAGTAGGTGGCAATATAGCGTAAAAAAGCCTCGAACTTCCGAGGCTTTTTTACGCTATATCAATCGACAGTCAGCTTAAGCTTAACAAATAGAAGCTGCTACGCACGATCCAGACGCTACCCAAGAAACTCTACCACTCGCAAATGTACCGGTCAGTATATATGTTTCTCCCGTCAAGCCAGACCATGGAGTAGCTGTGCTGCCTTGTGATGTTGCAGTAATTAATCCAGCTACAGTTGTCATGGTCAATACTTTTCCTGTTCCGCCAGCGATGTTAGCAGCGATACCATTTGAGCCACCGGAACAGTTTGTTATAGCGCTCTGATCTTGCCCGCAGATCTCAACTGCCGTTTTTACACCCGAAGTGGCCAAAATGACCTCAGAAAATTTCGCTTTTTTGGTGTAGGTTTGATAGGCAGGTAAGGCGATAGATGCCAAAATGCCGATGATCGCGACTACGATCATTAATTCGATTAAGGTAAACCCTGTTTGTTCTTTTTGGTTATTCATGATTGCAGTCCCTTAGTGGATACATTTATATGATGATCGTCCCTTACTGTAGAATAACCCAAGGGAGTATTAAATGGACAGATTTACTCATTAAATAAGCGTGGATCAAACATAATAATAAAGAACATTTAAAAAAGCCCCGGTAGTCCGGGGCTTTTTTATGAGCCTAAACAATGAAGATCAACTGTGTAGGCTTTTTAAATCGATATTAACCGACAGGCAATCTAAGTTTAACAGATTGAAGCAGCTACACAGGTTCCACCTGTTACCCAGGTAACAGTACCACTGGCAAATGTACCAGTCAGTGTATATGTTTCACCTGTTAAACCAGACCATGGAGTCGCTGTACTGCCTTGTGATGTTGCAACAATTGCACCGTTTGTAGTTGCCATTGTTAACACTCTTCCAGTTCCGCCAGCTATGTTAGCTGCGATACCGTTTGCGCCACCTGAACAGCCCGTTAAAGTAGAAAGGTCTTGGCCACAAAGTTCGACCGCCGTTTTTACACCCGAAGTAGCTAAAACAACCTCAGAAAATTTCGCTTTTTTGGTGTAGGTTTGGTAAGCAGGTAAGGCGATAGAAGCCAAAATACCGATGAT